>NZ_JAUBQX010000056.1:25590-39374 GCF_036701505.1 Microcoleus sp. Pol11C2 | reverse complement strand
ACTCGAGCGAATAAGCTTTCATTTTTTCTGCTGATGTACTGAATATAGTGTACCACATTTACATGGAATTTGCTGTATCTGCGTTCATCTGCGTCAATCCGCTGCCATCTGCGGTTAAAATTCGCTACCTACTATTACGGTAATTTCACTTCTGTCTCTTGACTGATAACTACTGGTGGCGACAGAGGCGGTTGAGATTCTGCCACATTCAACTGACCGCCACAACAACGCAACTCGTAAAGTTTTGCATTAATTTGATACTCATATTGACTCAATAACCTTGCATAAATATAGCCAGCTTTTCCATCCAAAAAGCCGAGCTGAATAAAGTAAAATAACATAAATCTGAGCAGTGGTTTAAAAGGCAGCCACACCCAAACTTTTTTGAGAAATCGTTTCCGCTGTACGGCATCTCCAAATAGGTGAGCGCCAATAGTGCCACTGTCGTCACGCCCTTCAATAATATTGTAATAAACACGAGCTTCCCAATTAGAATAGCGGTTGTGCCGTTCTATCCAGTGAAATAAATCGCGGTAATCCTCGTGGATCATGTCATTTTTTAAGTAGCCGACTTGACCAGCTAAAATGACGTGTTCGTGAACTTCGTTGTCGCCAGTATTGGGGACAGATTCAGTGCCGAGATTTTCGTAACGTCCTTTTTGATGCTTGAACAAACGCAAATTCCAGTCGGGATATCTGCCGCCGTAACGCAGCCACTGGCCTAAAAAGAAGACTTTGCGGTTGAGGTAGTAGCCGTCAAAATTGGGGTCTTCGATCGCCTGCGCGATTTCGTCCCAAAGTTCCGGCGGAATGCGCTCGTCGCAATCGACAATTAATACCCATTCGTTGCGAAAGGGCAGATTGTCCAAAGACCAATTTTTCTTTTTGGGCCAGCGGTTGTCGAAGTAGAATTGCACTACTTTTGCGCCGGTGCTGATGGCAATTTCTACCGTGCGATCGCTGCTTTGGGAATCAACCATGAAAACTTCATCCGCCCTGGCAATGCTGGCCAGACACGCAGGTAGATTAAGTTCTTCGTCTTTTGCCGGAATGAGAACTGAAACCGGAATCTTGGATGAACTAGATGTCATAATCGAGTGCTTGAACCTGAATGCGGTCGAGTTTTGGTGGATGAAGTGCCATCGGCACAGCCGCGCCGACGACTTGAGCAGCGAGGGATATTGCCTATAGCCTAATGCCTACTGGTCGATTTCGGTGCAAAAATCAGGCCGCGGATGGCTGCGCTCAAATAACCGATTTGACCCCAGGCAAAAACGAAGTTTTCAAAGCGCAGCCCTGGATCTCTAATATATTTAAAAGACTTCCAGACACCCCTCAAGATTCTTTCACCCCCCCGCCCAAGCTGAGCAATACCGGCTCGATCGGACAATTGTTCGCGATAACACTCGCTGATGCCTTGCCACCACCCGCGCTCTAGAAACCAAGCTTTGTTGAGCCTTTCTCCAGCGACATTGTGCAGCACCAGGGCATCCGGTAGATAAACTACTTGCCAACCTAACTCTAAAGCTAATTCTGTGGCCCGCAACTCTTCATTTGACAGCAACTTTTTGCCGACTCTACCGAGTTTGACATCGAAGCCGCCAATTTGTTCGAGAAAAGCGCGCCGGATTGAGTAGTTTACCCCCCTGGGAGTCAAACCGGCAGCAGTCACGTACAGGCAAGTATCGCCTAAATCGTATGATCCCAAGTTCTGGGCTAATCCCGGTGACAGCCATTCGGGCGGGCGGACTCCAGAAGGCCAGAGCAAATTGACTTTGCCACCAGCTACGGCGAGTTTTTGATTGCTTTGATAAGCCGCGTGCAGCACTCGGAGCCAATTCGGCTCAGCAATAGCGTCGTCGTCGAGATAAGCTAATATTTCGCTGC
The DNA here is from genome assembly GCF_036701505.1 of Microcoleus sp. Pol11C2. Classification (NCBI taxonomy): domain Bacteria; kingdom Bacillati; phylum Cyanobacteriota; class Cyanophyceae; order Oscillatoriales; family Microcoleaceae; genus Microcoleus; species Microcoleus sp. Pol11C2. The sequence continues at coordinate 37,487 of NZ_JAUBQX010000056.1, read as the reverse complement.
GAGCTTGCTTAGCTCCAGTGTTCCGGGCTACTGACAGACCGATTTCGGGTTCCCAGACGTACTTGAGGCGCCGATCGCCCTGTCTTGCTTCTACCACCTCGCGGGTACGCGAAGTCGAACTTTCCGGGCTTGCATAATCGCTAGAAGCGTTATCCACTACTAATACTTCAAAGTTGTCGGGAAAATCCTGTACCAGCAAGCTGTCGATCGCCCCCCCTAAATAGGCGGCGCGATTGTGGGTGCAAATAATCGCTGATATCTGAGGGTCTGGCATAAATAACAGCTTGGGAAATACTGGGGCTCGCGATCAACTTACTGTGAAATTGTCTCAACAATGCTATTATCGCTTAAAAAGCATTTGGTAGTTGGCAGTTTAAATCATAATTGGTAATTGGTAATTGGTAATTGGTAATTGGTAATTGTGTTTAATCCTTTGTATGTGACTAATGACTGCTGACTAATCACTAATGAGTAACTCAGAACCCACCACATCGAGACAATTAATCTTAGTAACTGGGCCGGCCCGAAGCGGCAAAAGTGAATGGGCCGAAACTCTGGCGACTGGTTCTGGAAAACAAGTAATCTATGTGGCTACCGGTCGCGTTGATGAAGCCGATTTGGAGTGGCTTCGTCGCCTCGATCAGCACCGAAATCGCCGTCCAGTTGATTGGGCAACTCTAGAAGTGCCGATCGAATTATCGGCAGTTGTGCAAGCAGGCAAGCCCTCAGATTGCTTGTTGATTGATTCCCTGGGAACTTGGACGGCAAATCTTTTGGAACAAGAAGCTGCTGTTTGGGCGACTACGCAGCAAGATTTGCTCGCTAGTTTGAAGTCGGCGGCGGCCGATGTAATTTTGGTAGGGGAAGAAACCGGATGGGGCGTTGTGCCTGCTTATCCGGCGGGGCGGCTGTTTCGCGATCGCCTCGGCACTCTCGTGCGCCACATCGGGGCGATCGCCGATACTGTTTATCTCGCCACCGGAGGTTACGCCTTAAATCTAAGGGCTCTGGGTACCCGGCTCCCGCCCGTAGCGAAAAATTAACAACCGGAGTCGCGATCTACAAGGGAGAAAAAATCTCGGTTTCCCGATGGGCAATTTTAAATTAAAATCAGGTAGAATTTTAACTAAGATTGAAAACTCAAAACTCACATAAATTACTAAAAAAACATACTCCCTCGGGCAACCAGCACAACAATTTGATACGAGGAATAGCCAAATTTTGAAAAAATGTAAAATATAAAATGTCTCTTGAGAAAGAGTGCAAATTTCAAACTGAAAGTCTAAAATCACCAATTAGTTGAAGGGCTGGCTAAAAATTATGGCGTCAGAGAGTGAAGTGAGAAAATATATTGCTTACTGGTTTCAGTTAGGCAAAAAAGTATTAATTCGCAACGGTTCCGAAGCGCTGCTGCCCAAATCGGTAAATGCGGGCGATCGCTACAGCCAGGAATTTGAAGAGTGCTGGCAAAAAATCCTCTCCCCCGATAGCGGAGATTGCTACCTGCAAGGCACAAACGAAACAATTGCCCAACTGCTGACACCAGAATGGGAAATCAGTGGCTGTGCGCGCTGTGCTATGCCCGTAGTGTTCAAACAAACCGGAATGCCACCGGAGTCCTGTCCCTGTTACGACTTACCGAACTGGCCCGATACCGAAATGCCCCAACCTCGATCGCCCGTCAGCAGCCAATCGCAACTCTCAGGCATTCGCGATCGACTCAAAAGATCCAGCGGCGAGTAAGTATATAAGAAGGAAGAAGGGTCTTCTTCCTTAAATTGTTACAATATATTTACAATGCTTCACACTAGGTCTGATTTATGAATGTCAAGACAGTATCGCCAGCCTCCCCGCAAACTTATGTAAATTCAGGGACTCAGGCTGTACTCGGCAATTTCCCAGATGCAAATACAATTCCCCTGCAATCAGTACCAGTATCACTAGAGGCCGAGGTCGTAACGGGCGATCGGCTCAAATCAGCCAGAGACATAGCTTTCGAGTTGGCCGGAGATGCTGTTCGGTACGATCCAGTGGCGATCGCAGCCCTGTACCGAAATCGACCTCTACAAGTCTGGGGAAGGCTGTCGAGCGTTGTTTGGACATTTTTTAGCTTTGCCTTCAGTGTGTGGTTCGACGGCAAAACAGGTCGTACCGCCACCAACCAAAAGCGTCGCGCCGTCCGACTACGAGAAATTCTGGCCCAACTCGGCCCAGCTTTCATTAAAATCGGACAAGCACTCTCAACACGCCCCGACTTAGTACCGCCAGTATATTTAGAAGAACTAACAACGCTGCAAGACCAATTGCCAGCATTTCCGAACGAAGTAGCATATCAATTCATCCAAGAAGAATTGGGAGCCCACCCCAAAGACATCTACGCAGAAATCAGCCCCGATCCGATCGCAGCAGCATCTCTCGGACAAGTCTACAAAGGCAAACTAAAAACCGGAGAAACAGTCGCAATCAAAGTCCAGCGACCGGGTTTAGCCGAAAACATCGGCTTAGATATCTACATCCTGCGGCGCGTTGCAGTTTGGGCACAAAACAACTTCAAAATAATTCGCAGTGACCTCGCAAGCATTATGGACGAGTTGGGCGAGCGCATTTACGAAGAAATGGACTACACCCACGAAGGACAAAATGCCGAACGGTTTGCCAAACTCTACGGCCACATCAAAGACATTTATGTTCCCAGCATCTACTGGGAATATACCCGCCGCCGCGTCTTAACAATGGAGTGGATCACCGGCATCAAACTTACGAATTTAGAAGCCGTTAAAGCTCAAGGAATAGATGCTCCTTACTTAATTGAGGTGGGTGTGCAGTGTTCTCTCAGACAACTCCTAGAACACGGTTTCTTTCACGCTGACCCGCATCCCGGCAATCTTTTGGCAACTCCTGATGGTCAATTAGCTTATCTCGATTTCGGGATGATGAGCGAAGTTAAACCTTATCAGCGATACGGCTTGTTGGAAGCTGTTGTGCATTTGGTGAACCGCGACTTTGAAGGTTTAGCAAAAGATTACGTGAAGTTGGAATTTTTAACTCCCGACACCGATTTAACGCCAATTATTCCAGCTTTGGCGGGCGTATTTAACAATGCTTTGGGTGCTAGCGTTGCCGAACTCAATTTCAAAAGCATTACTGACGAACTTTCGGCGGTAATGTACGAATATCCTTTCCGGGTTCCAGCTTACTATGCTTTGATTATTCGATCGCTCGTCACCTTAGAAGGCATTGCCATCAACGTTGACCCCGAATTCAAAGTGTTGAGCAAAGCTTATCCTTACGTTGCAAAACGGCTGTTGAGCGACCCCGCACCGGAATTGAGAGCATCCCTGCAAGATTTGCTTTTCAAACAAGGCGAATTCCGCTGGAACCGCTTAGAAAACTTGCTCAACAATGCGCGCGAGAGCGAGGATTACGATGTCAGCAAAATCTTGAACCAAGCATTAGAATATTTATTTTCCGAAAGAGGAGATTTCATTCGCGATCGTATTGTCTTGGAATTAGTCAAAAGTCTCGACACACTTTCCAGCAACGCCTTTGGTAACGCCAAATCTGTAGTCGGCGAATGGTTTGGAGTCAAGGCAAATCAACCTGTGGTTTCACAAACTGAACAAAAAAACTTAGAACACATCAAGCGGATTTGGGATATTTTGCAATCCACTCCCGGTTTTGACACGATGAAAGTATTGCAGCTACTGCCGCAGTTGTTGGTGAAACCACAAGTGCAGAACATGGGGCAGAAAGTAGTCGGCGGTTTAGCTCAAAGAGCAGTTGCTAGGTTAATTCGCGAATTTTTGCTTTCCTCCGAACCCGCTGCGATTCCTGAGAATGGAAGCTATCCTAAAACTTCGCCTCAGTTGTCTTTACCTGCTGCGAAGTAGTTTGATTGGGCGTTTTTATGACCGCAGATATTAGCAGATAAACACAGATGAACGCAGATGAAATTTCGTCTGCGTTCTTTTAATTAAGCTTGAATCCTTTAGCAGCTAATTGCTGGCGGAGACTCTGAATCATCACGCGATCGAGAGTATTTTCACCACTATTGGTACTAGATTGGCGCTGTTGTTCAATATATGCTGTACGCTTTTGAGATAAGTCGCGGATCGTCTTTTTAATCGCCTCTCTTTCGGTTTTCTTTCCAGCTACATATGCTCTTTTTTCTGTTAGCGTCATCCCTCGCATGATTTCTGGTAAATTATCATCTGATATTGCCTCTAGTTTAACTGTTCCGTTTTCGAGGGCATCCAGCAAGTCCCAAGAAGCATTATCATAGTATTCAGAAGCTTTGGACGCACTACGCAAAACCGTATTGCTGCCAGCATTACTATCTTCAACTGCTTGACGTTGTTGTCCTATTCTTCCTTCTCTACCGTAGGGAATGTAGGTTTGATTGAGTTTAGTATTCCAAGTAGAAATTTCGTCGTCGTAAGGGGACTTAATTACCACAATTTGTTGGTTTTGATTAATGTTAAAGCTACTGCCTTTTGCTAACTCTGCTCCTGATGCCCAAAGTCTTCGCTCCTGACTTTCGGCTGAACCACAGTAAATTGTATTAACGAGGGTATCTCCTTTAACCGCGAGATTGACAGATTGATTCCAAACTATTGGGCCTTGATCGAATGGTTCATTACCCGCAATAAAAATTACGCGAAAATCTTCCTGATTTTTACTCCAGTTTAATTCTTGCATTGCCGAACGAATTACCCAGCCAGCATATTCTTGACCGCCGTTGGTTTTGATACTAAATAGCTTTTCGGAAACTAAATCTAATTCAGGAGTAAATCCAGTTAATAATCTGACAAAACCTTCCGAAGAAGGTAAAGTGTCGTTACCGTAATGATAGAGAGCAACTTCTAACTCGGGAACTTCGCCATCTTTGGTTACTTTAGTTAAAAAATTAACAATTTGCCAAAGTTGAGTACGAGTCTGGTCGATCAGTCCATCCATGCTATTACTAGAATCTAAAAGGATGGCTATCTGAATTTTTGCTTTAGCGAAAGCTGTTGTGGGAGAACACAAGATACTTAGGGTTAAGGCTGTAGTGAATAAAATTCGAGTTAGTTTCTGCATGGAATTTCCCCTAACAAATGATTTTTTTCCAATTATAGTCAGTGGTAAATGGATTTATTCACTGGTGTCAAGTTACTTGTAACAACATTTTACATTTTTCAGAAACGGGCAAGATGCCCGTTCCACAAAAGTTATTAGTAGGGTGTGTCAGCTATGATTATTTTCGGTTTAAACTAAAAATCTAATAGCTGACGCACCACACAAAACTCAAGGTGCGTCAGAATTATATTTTTGGTGATGATTCATAATTTCGCAACTGACGCACCCTACTACTATTCGTAAAAAACTCGGTTTCTGGGCACTCATGAGAAAATATTGGTAAGATGGTAATCATCGATATTGAGACTGGTGATTACGAAATTGACAAAAATGGCTTGCACGCATCAAATAGTGTCAATAAAAGACATCCAAATGCTCGGTTATTTGGAATTCGCATTGGTTACAACGTAGCAGCTTCTCTTGGTAGCGTGATGGATTGGTGTCAAATAAAAGTCCATTTGTTCTAAAACACGTCGGTGATGGATGGTGCTTTATGTCTCACGCTAATCTAGACGATTTAGAATTCAGATCGTTTCCTGGGAGCAAAATCATCCAATGCTAACTCTAGACCAGCTTATTTCCGAAGCAACTGCCCTACCCGATACCGCCAAGGCTATCCTCCTCGACCAGATCCTAGAAAGCATGACAGAACTGATTGATGGAGATGTTTTGAACGAGGGCGTACACAAAGCTCAAGACCGCATTGCCGAGATTGATAGTAGCACAGTCCAATCCATTTCCGGCGATGTTGGCTTGGCACAAGTTCGACAATTGCTAGGAAAATAAAAGAGGATCGTAAATCTCACATCTCCAAGCTCAAATCGATCGAGGTAACTTACGTAAGTTTACCAGATAGTGTCACTTTTTATCGAGTTGTGAGTTGGTATTATTCACTTTTGATTAATGGAGTATTGTGATGATACCAGCACGAGATAACGATCGGCACTTTACACCAGAAGAGTATTTTATTTGGGAATAAAAGCAGCTATAAAAACACGAACTGATCGATGGTCGGGTTTAGGCAATGAGTGGTGGCACTCAAAATCATAGTGCGATCGCTATAAATTTATTGTTATCGATTATATCTCATCTGCGGGTAAGTAATTGTAATGTTTTTAACTCAGACTTAAAGGTTAACATTCTTAATACTCCTAACTATACCTATCCAGATGTGAGTGTTACTTGCGATAATCGAGATAGAGAAAATGCTATCTATATTACTTATCCCTGCTTAATTGTGGAGGTTTTATCGGATAGCACCGAAGCTTACGATCCAGGGAAGAAGTTTGAAAAGTATCGCCGCCACCCCAATCTTATCGATTATGTATTAGCAAGTTGTGATGAGGTGGCGATCGATATTTATCATAAAAATGATGCTGGTAAATGGGTGATTTTGAGCTATCGGGAGGGCGAACGGCTTGAGTCTCAAAGTATCAATCTAAGTTTGCCTATCGAGCAATTATATGATAAAATTATTTTCGCTCGACAGCCCTAGATATACGAGCCTTAAACGTTATATTTTTGAGGCTATTCTGGTAGAGCCATTCGAGCCATAAGATTTGTCAGAGGAGGTAATTTTTGATGAAATTATGTGAGGATTTGGCAATCGGTGAGGTTAATTCCAAAATCTCAAATCTCAAAGCTTAAATCGATAGAGGTAATTTACGTAAGTCTACAAAATCATGTCACTTTTTCTCATCAGCAGGGCGATCGGGGTAGTTTATTTTTTGAGTTAAGGCAGACAACAAGCTGTTCAGAATGTTCGGAGTTAAACCGCAGATGTTCCGGATCGGTCGATCGGAAAGAGTATTGTACTGTAATTGCGGGACAATTATAAGTTAGACCACCTTTATGCTTTGTTAGGACGCAAGCAAAGTGTGCATATTTCTCCGGATAGACCCATAGCTTTAGAGAATTTAATTGATCAGCAATCAACTACAGTTGACAGAGAGGGAAAATACAAATATGAATAATGCATCCGTTCCTCCATTACTTGTCAATGGCTACGCTAAAACAAAGCTCGTTCCACCCCGTTTCAAAAAGGATGACTTTGCGGTAACTCAAGCTTTTCGATCTAGAGCACGTTTCTTTTCTTTGCTGGAAGCCGAAGAGCGATTGAAGCGGCTTGACCAACCTCGACTCATATCGAGCCTTCATGGTCAGATTGAGCAGATTTTACTGACAATTCCATCGTGGGTCTTCTTTCCAGAGAATTCTCCTGACGAAACCTCACTCATACAAAAATATGCTGACGCATTTCGTCGCATCCTTCAGACTTTACCTACGAATACGAAATTCTTAATCCTCATCAACGAAATATCTCAAGCTCGGCTGACTAAATGGACAGAGGAATTTGGGATTACTGAGAGAACTGAAATTGTCACAACTGACAACACTACAAGGTTCACCGTCTGGGCACAGGATGCTTACTGCGTTTGTGATGACAAGCTGGATAATGAAAAATATTTTGTCGAACCTGCAAGCTTTAACCGTGCTGACGATGCTTATATAGCCGATCATGTTGCTACAAAAACCAACCTTGAAAGCACACAAGTTCAGCTTTACTTTCAAGGGGGAAATATCCTAATCGGTGATGATTTTTGGTTCATCGGTGCAGATTATCCTGAAAACTCCCTTGAGCTTGGATTTGTCATTCCAGAACCTGGAGAATCTGACGCGAAGGCTATTGCTCGTGTATACGGCAATTATCTTGATAAAAGTAGAAAGCTGATTATTGTTGGCTCTAGACTGCCTGTTCCTTCACAAAGAGTAAGACCAATTACAATAAATGGGGAGTCTTGGCAAGAAATTCTTTACTTTGGTAACAACAAAGGTACTGTCCAACCTTTGTTTCACATTGATATGTTTATTAGTCTTGCAGGGCGTAGTGATAGTGGTAAATATCGTGTTGTAGTTGCTGATCCGGCTATGGCTGCTAGTATTCTTGGCGAACCGCTGCCAGAGGGTGCAATGCAAGATGTTTTTGATGATATTGCCTCAAGTTTGTCCGAAATCGAGTTTGAGGTAATTCGGAACCCAATGCCAATGGCATATGACGATGATGATATTGATAAGGTGCGTTATTGGTATTTTGCAACTGGAAATAATGTAATTATTCAAGACACACCAAAAAAAGTTTGGCTACCAACCTATGGACATGATCAATGGTCAAAGCTTTCTCTAACAGACCAGAAAAACAAAGAAATTTGGGAATCGTTGGGATACAGCGTTGAAATGCTTCCAAATTTCCATCCCTTTGCGGCGAATCTTGGTGCAGCTCATTGCATAACCAAGTACCTCTACCGTGTGTAGGTGTGTAATAAGCGCGTAGTCGGTGGTCTAACAATCCTAGTGCATGAAATACTCCATAATTTAGGCTACGACCATCCACAAGCAAAGGGAGACTTCATCTCACCATAACTACGGGAGAGCCCTAAAAACCCGGTTTCTTCAAGAAACCGGGTTTTTATCTATTCGATCGCCCTCAACCAAACCTACAATTACTACAAGGTCGAAATGCCAGCCAAATCGCTATTTGCTAGCGGATTGCTCGGACTTGCAGCCGGAGTAATTAAGAGGCTGTTGTCATTGGCAGAAGTATTAGCAATTGGGGAAATCGCACTATTAACTGTCGTACCGTTCAAAGGAATAATTGGCTGAGTTTGAGCGCTGGTTAGAGAACCCAACAAGCTGTTAGTGTCGTAGATGAGGATGTCATCATCGGTTTCGCTAAAGGTCATCATGGTGGGAATTGCACCGCCATTCAACAAGATATCGTCGGGGATAGTATTGGCAGAAGTTACTGTCAAACTAGCTGGATTAGTCGCTGTTGTTAATGGTTGTAAGGTGACATTTGCTAGCGCAGCAGTCGTGCTGTCTGGCTGACTAATTGATGCAGTAGTTGTGCTGTTTGGCTGACTAATTGGTGCAGTAGTTGTGCTGTTTGGCTGACTAACCGATGCAGGCATAGCACTGGATAAGTTGGTGCTAGAACCGCTGTCGATCGCACCCATAATATCATCGCTATCGACAGGTTCGCCGGTTAAATAATCCGTATTCGAGGGAGTATTGAAAGCTTCAGGTAGCGCACCTCCGGGGGTGACGGGGACAAAGCGAGAACTGTCGATCGCACTGAATTGAGTGTCTTTCACCCAAGCTAAATGTTCGCCGGTGCCTGCGATGCTAATCAAAGCATCGTTAGTATAATTTTCGCCGCCTTGAACGATTTGCAATTGGTCAAAAGTGAGGTTTTGTGCGAGTCCGAAGTAATCGCGATCGCCCTGGAAGTAGAAAATGTTATCAAGTCCCGAACTTGGTGATAGCACAAATATGTCGGAACTACTGCCTCCAATCAGCGAATCTTGGCCGTTCCCGCCCTTGAGCACGTTGTTACCTTCGCCGCCGTAGAGACTGTCATCGCCATCGTTACCGTTCAGGCTGTCATTGCCACTGCCACCATTTAAGAAGTCGTTGCCATTACCGCCATCAAGGGTATCGTTGCTGCTGCCACCATCGAGACTGTCATCGCCTTCGTTACCCAAGAGGTTGTCGCTGTCGGCTTCCCCAGTTAGCAAGTCGTTGCCACAACCGCCGTCAAGGGTGTCCTGACCGGCACCTCCCAGCATGGTGTCGTCCTCGCATTCGCCGAACATTAAGTCGTCGCCGTTACCACCGCCCATCCAGTCGTTGCCACCACCACCTGTGAGGGTATCGTGGCCGGAATCGCCGGTGAGGGTGTCGTCGCCGGAGTCGCCGACAACCATGTCGTTACTGGCCCCGCCGTCCATCAAGTCAGTTTCGTCGCCGCCGTAGAGGGTGTCTTCACCAACTTCGCCTAACATCGTGTCTTGCCCTTGACTGCCAAACATCAAGTCGTTGCCGGCACCTCCGAACAGTTTGTCGTCGTCGATGCTGCCGTCAATTTTGTCGTTGCCAGCGCCGCCGAACAGTTGGTCGTTGCCCGTACCGCCGAACAGTTGGTCGTTGCCCGCGCCGCCGTCTATGCTGTCGTAGCCGGAACCGCCATCGATTTTGTCTTCACCTGCTTCTCCAAAAATCAGGTCGTCGTCTTCGTCACCCCAAATGTTGTCGCTGCCGCTGCCGCCGTTGATGAAGTCGTTGCCGGCTTTTGCCCAAATGTTGTCGTTGCCATCGCCGCCGAGAATCGAGTCGGCGCCGGAACCGCCGTCTATGTTGTCGCTGCCGATTTGTCCGAGGAGGGTGTCGGCTGCATCTCCGCCGTAGATTTGGTCGTTGCCACGGCCGCCGTCGATCAAATCTTGGTCTTCGCGGCCGTAGAGTTCGTCGTCGCCGTCGTGGCCCCACAGGGTGTCATTTCCGGTACCGCTATCGAGGAAGTCGTTGTCGTCGTTACCTTCGAGGCTGTCGTTGCCGGATTGACCGAAAATTCGATCACGCCCTTCTCCCCCTGCTAAAGTATCGTTGTTCGCCCCGCCGTCGATGTAGTCGTCGCCGCTGTTACCGTCGGCGATATCGTTGCCGTCGTTGCCGAAAATTCGATCGCGCCCTTCGCCGCCACTCAAGCTATCATCGCCTGCGTTGCCTTCTAAGTAGTCGTCTCCGTTGTTACCGGAGAGGGTATCAGTACCGATTTGACCAAAAAGTCGATCGGCCCCTTCGCCACCATCAAGGCTGTCATTGCCCGATTCGCCCCGCAGTTGGTCGTCTCCAGTTTGTCCTAACAGGGTATCCTCGTTATCTCCACCCCACAGTTCGTCATTATCGGCATTGCCTTCTAAGAAGTCATTGCCTTGGCGGCCGTATAATTTGTCACGGCCGTCATTGCCGGAGAGAGTGTCGTTTTCGGTGCCGCCATCTACGAAATCGTCCTCTGTTCCGCCAGCTAGGGTATCATCGCCACCTTCCCCGTAGAGGCTGTCATTATTTTCGCCGCCGTCGAGTTGGTCATTGCCTAAACCGCCGAACAGGGTATCGCTGCCGGATTCTCCCAGCAAATTGTCGTTGTCGTCTCCTCCCCACAGGGTGTCGCCGTCGCTGCCACCGAGGAGGGTGTCGAGGCCGGATTGACCGAAAATTCGATCGCGCCCTTGATTCCCCTGAAGCAAATCATTGCCGGAACCGCCATCAACAATGTCATCGCCCCGGTTGCCGATAACCGTATCATCACTGACTTGTCCTAACAGACTGTCGTTATTATCACCACCGTCTAGGAAGTCATTACCGTCGCCACCTTCGAGGGTGTCATTTTCGGTACCGCCGTCGAGGGAGTCGTTACCTAGTTCGCCGAAAAGTCGGTCTGTTCCTGAGTTGCCTTCAAGGATGTCCTCGCCACCGAAGCCGTAGAGAGTGTCGTTGTCACGTTGACCGAGAAGGGTATCGTTGCCATCGCCCGCCAACAGCGAGTCATCGCCGGAACCACCTTCTAATAAGTCATTGCCAGCTTGACCGAACAGCGTATCTTTGTTATCGCCACCGTAGAGGCTGTCGTTGCCTTCTGCTGCATCAAGGATGTCATCGCCGTTTTCGCCCCAGAGGTAATCATCCCCAGCTTGGGCGGACAAAGTGTCATCATCTTGACCTCCCCACAGATAATCGTTGTCACTTCCGGCATTGAGAAAGTCTTTGCCATCGCCACCGTAGAGACTGTCATTGCCTTCTGCTGCATTTAGGATGTCATCGCCGTTTTCGCCCCAGAGGTAATCATCCCCAGCTTGGGCGGACAAAGTGTCATCATTTTGACCTCCCCAGAGATAGTCGTTGCCAATTCCAGCATCGAGGATATCTTTACCGTCGCCACC
>NZ_JAUBQX010000056.1:0-25490 GCF_036701505.1 Microcoleus sp. Pol11C2 | reverse complement strand
TAGTCGTTGCCAATTCCAGCATCGAGGATATCTTTACCGTCGCCACCGTAGAGACTGTCATTGCCTTCTGCTGCATTCAGGATGTCATCGCCGTTTTCGCCCCAGAGGTAATCATCACCAGCTTGGGCGGACAAAGTGTCATCATCTTGACCTCCCCAGAGATAGTCATTGCCAATTCCAGCATCGAGAATGTCTTTACCGTCGCCACCGTAAAGGGAATCGTTGCCTTCTGCTGCATCAAGGGTGTCGTCGCCCGCTTCGCCAAACAGGTTGTCGTCGCCTTCTTTGCCTAGGAGGATGTCGGCATCGCCGCCGCCGTAGAGTTGGTCGTTGCCGAGGCCTGCGTCTAGGGTGTCTTGGCCGATGCCGCCGTAGAGATAGTCGTTGCCAGTTCCGGCATCTAGGGTGTCGTCGCCTGCATCGCCTGCGAGAGTGTCGTTGCCGGCTTCGCCGATGAGGGAGTCTTGGTCGTCACCGCCGGAGAGTTCGTCGTCGCCGGTGCCGCCGTAGATTAAGTCGGTGTCTCCTTCTCCGTAGAGTTTGTCGTTTTCGCCTTCGCCGTAGATGGTGTCTTTGTCTTCGCCACCGTACACAAAGTCGTCGCCAGCGCCGCCGTAGAGTAAGTCTTTGCCTGTTTCGCCAAAAATTGTGTCGTTGCCGTAACCAGCGTCTCCGGCAACGGTGTCGTCATCGCTACCGGCGTAGATTAAGTCGTCGGCATCCCCACCTCGGATGTAGTCTTGACCGGCTTCGCCGTAAAGGGTGTCTCGGTCTTGGTTGCCGTAGATGCTGTCGCCGCCTTCGCCGCCGTAGATTAGGTCGTTGCCGAATTCGCCGTAGATTAGGTCGTTGCCGCCGAGTCCGTTGATGCGATCGTCCCCAGCATCGCCAGTGATAACGTTAACGGTATCGTCGCCAGTAATATCATCGTTGTGAGTAGAACCGACGACGTTTTCAATGTCGGCAATTTTGTCTCGGTCGCCCCAACCGTCGATAGCATCGCCTGTTTGTAAGTTGACAGTAACGCCGTTCGGGTCGCGGCGGTAGCTGAGAATATCGGTGCCTTCTCCGCCGTAAAATGAGTCATTGCCGGCATTGCCAATTAATAAATCGTTGCCTTCTAATGCCCAAATTCGGTTATCTTTTTCGTTGCCAATCAGGATGTCTTCAAAGCGAGTACCGATGATATCTTCTAAGTTTCTCAAAGCATCGGTAGTGCCAAAACCGTCTTTGCCAGTACCAGCAGCAATTTCAAAATCCCGTTCTAGTTCGGTGTAATATTCGCTGGGATTAACTGCGGTGACGAATTCTTTGAAACGTTGATTGGTATTAGTTTCGTAGTCGCTATTTTCGTCAATATTAACGATAACGCCGCTGGGAGAATTGATGTAATTAACGAGGTCGATTCCTTCACCGCCGTCAATTAAGTCATCGCCGATTTCTCCGATTAACGAGTCATTGCCAGTACCGCCAAATAATTCGTCATTGCCAGCGTTGCCGTTGAGAGTGTCATCGCCGCCTTGGCCTAAAAGTACGTCATCATCGAAGCCGCCAAACAGGGTATCTTTGCCGTCGCCACCGTCGATGTAGTCTTGGCCTTGACTGCCGAAAAGGTTGTCTTCGCCAGCTTGTCCGTAAATATCATCGTCGTCAGTTCCCCCATCAATGATGTCTTGGCCGTCGCCACCTTCCAGCCAGTCATTGTTTTCGTTGCCTTGGATGACATCGTTGCCGGCTTGTCCGTAAATTACGTCATCTCCGGTATTGCCGGAAAGCAAGTCTTGGCCGTTGCCGCCATCGATGAAGTCATCGTCTGCGTTGCCTTCTATGGTGTCGCTGCCATCTTGCCCGTAGAGGATGTCGTTGCCTTCGTTGCCTTGGATAAAGTCGCGGCCGCTGCCACCTTCGGCGTAGTCTTCGCCTGCGTTGCCTTGGATGAAGTCGTTGCCGGATTGGCCGTAGAGTTTGTCGTTTCCTTGTTCGCCGTAAAGTAGGTCATTTTCGGTGCCGCCGTCGATGATGTCGTCACCTTCACGACCGTAGAGGATGTCGTTGCCGGCGTTGCCGTAGAGGAGGTCGCTATCGATGCCACCGTCGAGGATATCTTCGCCTTCGTTTCCTTCTAGGGTGTCGCTGCCTGCTTCGCCGCGGAGGATGTCTTTACCATCGCCACCATGTACTTCGTCGTTATCTGTGCCAGCATAAACAATATCATCGCCAGCTAAGGCATAAACAATATCATCGCCAGCACCACTGGTAATTATATTAACTCTATCATCACCTTCAATTCGATCGCTAAAGCCAGAACCGACAACATTTTCTAGACCAGAAATATTATCTTGTCCGCCAAATCCATCTGTAGCAATACCATCTTTCAAACTGACGTAAACACCACTAGGATCGCGGCGGAAACTTACAGTGTCAATTCCTCCATTTGCTTCTAGTCGATCGTTGCCAGCACTGCTAATAACAAGATCGTTGCCAGCACTTGCTTCAATGACATTATCTAAAGCATTGCCGATTAAAATATCGTCAAAAGAAGAACCAACAATGTTTTCAACTCCAACGATACTATCTTCTGAACCAAACCCATCTAATGCTTGACCGGAACCCATCGCAAAATTAGGTTCAAGGTCAAATATTCCGGCTGTTTGTTGGTGTCCATAGTTGTTGTTTTCATCAATATTGACAATAACGCCACTAACTGAATTGGCGTAACTGATTGTATCTATGCCAATTCCTCCATTTAAAAAATCATTGCCTGCTTCACCTTGTAAGATATCATCTCCTTGTTCGCCATGAAGACTGTCATTACCAGTCCCTCCGTAAATAGAATCATGGTCTTCAGCACCCATGATTCTATTGGCGTATGAATTGCCGTAAAGGACATCATTACCTGCTTCACCATAGAGATTTTCATCACCAGCAGATTCAGGTAAGCTTAAAATGTCATCTCCAGCAGTTCCTACATTGGGAAAGATAGTGTTGAAAGGTATTTCTGTTGAAATTCGATTAAATCTAGGATCGCTTCCTGTGATAAGTCGGTAAATATCGTTAAAAGGAATCCCTATATCACCTTCAAAAATAGAGATTTTGTCACCCTCCCATAAGGTTGCTGTTGCAAGATCCTCAATAAGAGTAAATTCCTTAGAATAGCCAATACTAAATAGGCTAGCGTCAGTATTATTTCCAAGCTTAAAATCTGGCGTACTTGCATTTACGCCTAAACTACCTTGTAAAACTTCGAGGCCGATAGACACTTCTGGTTCTAGATAAGCATTGGCAGCAAAGAAAATTTCTGGATTGTAGCTTAAATCTAAGTCGATTTTAGAATCGTTATCTAGATCTTTTTCTAGTAACTCATCAATCATATCAAAGGAATTTTTAAATTCCTTAAATTCTCCTCCTACAATTTCTGTAGATCCATTCCTGATTCCTGCTTTATAGCTGTAGTTCAAATCCATTGCATAACCGAGATCGATTGGGAAAAGCCGCCAATCAGCATCTAATGTTACTCCACCAAAACCAACAGGCGCTGAAACCGAACCAGCTAAAACTTTTCCGGCAGCAGCAGCACCTGGCCCACCAAAGATTTTAGCAGCTTCAGCTACGACTTGATCCAGTCCCAGACTTGCACTGATTACCTTAGTTTCGTCGCCAATTTCTAAAGAATATTCTCCATTAACTTCGGCTTCAAGTGTTGTTGGATCAAACTGAGGAATTGTAACTTCTACACTCGCAACATCAAGTATGTTGAATGTTTTTGATATCCCATCTTCTAAATTGTTTGAGTCAAATTCCAAGAGGGTATGTGATAATTGGTTACTTTGTCCTGAGAATAAGGGAATTGTTTTAGTATAACTTGCTCCAAATCCTGAGATGCCAAAAAAAGCATCCAAGCCGCCGATATCGTAGTTTAATACTGCATCTAACGAAGCATATATCGAGGGAGCTATGTACTCAAATTGACCCTTGTAAATGTTAATAAAATCAAAACTCAGTTGATTGTTATTTGCACTTGCGTCGAGTGATGATGAAAATGGCAAATCAAGATTAAGCTCTCCAAGATTATATCCAGTTTTAAACTCAATCCCCGACTCAACTGAACCCCCACCCAAAGTAAGACCAGCACTAGCTTGTCCAATGCTAGCGTTCACATTATAAGAGTCTGTTTTTCCTCCATAGGTATATTTGTATTTAAACGCCTCGCCTGAATTGTATTCCCAAGAATTATCTACATTCAGACCAAAGAAATTGTTGAGATATTCCGCAGTATTGGCATTATAAACAAATGCTCCAAAGCTGAGATTATCTGAATATATTTTTGTACCAATTGACTGTTCAACAAGGAGGTCATACTTATCTACAGTTAAAACATTAGAGTCATCTTCTTGTTTCACTAAGTCCAAAGTAGAATCGTCTAAATGCTGGTCCAAAACTGTTGCAGAAAATAATGCCCCTTCATCCCCCCGAGTATCAGAAGTATTAATGTTCCAATCCACAGAATGACCAATTTCTTCTAATAAAACACTGGTAATCCCTTGAAGATTGTCATTATTTTGGTTCAAAAACTCTTGAGAAACATAAATGGTATTATTTGAACCCGCATAAGCAGCATTAGCCCCTTGGAGTTCAGAACCAGTGCGAATTTCAATCTGAGGAATAGATGCAAAATCGCTATTAATCCACTGCTGACGGATTTCTTCTAGCTTATCAGCATCAAAATTTGTGCCGAAAATACTTTGAACTTTGGCAACAAAATTATCGCCATTGGCAAAATTATTTAACGTGGTGTAAACGGCTTGCAGGGAAGTTTCGATCGCAGAATTGAATGAGTTATTAGAAGTAGCCATAATAATTATCCTCGCGTGGTAGATACAATGTGTGCTGAAAATTGACAAAGCGACTCTATCGACAAGCCCGATCGCACTTCTGCACTTCTGCACTTTCGTACTCTCTAGCCGTCGTATATCCGTCATTTACCCAAACTGAAGTCTCGCGAAGTGCGATCGCACTTCAACTCTGTCGTCGCAATTACCGGTTCAAATGAACTCAATAAATGCAACCGTGGAAATAGATTAAACCAACATCGGAAGAACCCCTTTCCCATATCCCTTGGGAATTTGGTTCGGATTTCGATCGGGAAGTTACGGGCGATGCGACTTTTGAATAAATCTCAACAAGTGCGATTCCCTACGGGATAGCTTCGCTTCACGAACTTCGTAATTTCCCTTCTGTTTATTTATCAGGGTGAACTCAGTAGTTTTATGCAGAACTCTCAACTTTTTTTGATAAAGTTTTGCAAACACTGGTGAAAGTACGGAACAACGGGTGTTTTCGTGATTTAAGGGCGATAGATCGAATCACGCGCTTCCCCACATTCGGGCAGGGAATGAATTCCCTGCCTCATAGCTGAAGTCCTCTGAAAGAGGACTGGTAAATTCTTCAGTCGTCTTCAGACGACTTTCGCTATGAGGTAGGGGTTTCAACCCTTGCCAGACTTCGGGATTGCGAGATTGCCGAATTGCGCGATCAATCTGGTTGTTAGCGCCAAAGATCGATCGCCCCTAAAGCCTGTTTGTTCTTCCTATTTATCTATCAGGGTGAACTCAGTAGTTTTATGCAAAACTCTCAAGTTTTTTTGATAAAGTTTTGCAAACACTGGTGAAAGTACGGAATAATCGGTGTTTTCGGGATTTAAGGGCGATCGATGTTACGCACGGGTGGTCAGAAACCGCGTTTTTCGCAGAATACTTCGTTACAAACCTGCATAAATCGCCAAAATCCGGTTTATGCAGGTTTTGATGCGTCCTAACAAAAATTCACATCTAATTTAACGGCCCAATCCAGCGCACAGCAAGACTTTCAACCATCCGCTCAAAAAAACTTTCAGAATTTTGCATAAATTCCTCCAACTTACCCTGATAAGTAAATGTAGGAACAAAGTTGCGGCCGCACTGAACTATGAATGATGAGTACATCCCCTCCGAGGGAGAAGACCGCCCATCCGAGAACGAAACCGATGCTGTTGAGGGTGAGGGAGAATCGAAATTATCTGAGAACCAAACCGATGCTGTTGAGGGTGAGGGAGAATCGAAATTATCCGAGAACCAAACCGATGCTGTTGAGGGTGAGGGAGAATCGAAATCATCCCACAGACAACTTCTATATCAAGAGCTCGATCGCCTTGTCACCCAAATTTGCCAGGAGTCCTCAAACCCTTGGAAGCGCAGCCGTTTGTTGCAGCAGCTTCTGACTAAGATGAAAAACTCTGGCCTGATCTGGAAGGAAAATCTACCTTACTATGAAGATGCTTTGCAAGAACAGTGGGTGTTTTTCTCTAGCAATTTGTGCGAATCCCGCACTGGAACTCAGTACGATCGCACTCGCAGCAATGTCATTACTTGGTTCAATTATTATTTCAAGCGACGGCTGCAAAATTGTGCTTCGAGGGTAGATAGAGAAAATAACAGGATATCCAGTAGAAAAAAAGTCTTCAAAGATGGAAAACAAATCGAAAAAATCGAAGACTTACCCGATCGCGATCGAACTCACATTCTCGAAACAGCTCAGCTTTTTACAGAACTTCAAGCCTGGATTGATACCGATCCCGATCAGGTGTTGAGTAAACACGTTAGAGGGCGACCCGATATAACTTGTCAAGTTATCTTAAAAGGTTTATCAGCGGGCAAAAGTTTCACAGTATTAGCAGCAGAACTTTCCAGCTCGTATTCTACCCTGCATAGCTTTCACCGAGTTCAATGTCGCCCTCTCTTGCAAACATTTCGCAAAAATTACGAATCTTAATCATCAAAGGAGTTAACAATGACACAGAGTAACAGCATCGAAAACGAATCCTGGGCACTAAGTAGCAGCATCGGAAATCAATCCTTGCCAATGCCAATTACCCAAAAGGCAATTCGTTCAGCACGGCAATTTGCTTCCGAACAGCGTCATCCGCACAAAAAAGAACAAGTTTATCTCAACACTTTGGCTGTGTTGGCCGTCCGTGATTACTTGACGCTTTTAGGTATTGAAACTGATTTAACTAACTGCGATAGCTGGAATCCAGTTGTTCGCTTGTTGGAAAATGTGGCTGATTTATATATCAAAAGTTTAGGAAAAATAGAATGCCGTCCGCTGGTAAGTTTGCCGACACCTAGAGAAACTAATCACGTCAATTCGCCGCAAAACCTATCCAATAATTGTCACATTCCCCCCGAAGCAATGGAGGAACGCATCGGTTATCTGGTAGTAAAAATTGATGAAGATGAAAAGGAAGCAAGATTGCTGGGATTTTCCCCAACAGCAGGTACGGGTGAATTAGTATTGAGTGAGTTGCATTCCCTGGATGAATTTTTGCTCCACCTTGAACATATATCTGAATCTCAAGTCAATCTGCATCTGTGGCTGGAGAATGTTTTTACATCAGATTGGGAGTCAGTTGAAGCAATCTTTAATCCGCAACCCGAGACTTCCCCTACTGAAATTGAAAATCCAGTAAAATCTAATTTAGGCAATTGGTTTAAAAATGTTGCCGAAACAGGCTGGCAGAAATTTGAGCAAGGTAAACAAAATTTAGACGACCTACTTTTTTCTGACGAAAACCCCAATTTTGCATTCCGAGAAGGTGGAAATTCGAGAGTCGAATCTGCCTCGCAGGGTCGTCAAAACAGCATCAATAGGTTTCCAGAAGCTGATGTGACGCGGGCTAAATTGATTGACTTGGGAATGCGTTTGGGAAGGACGAGTGTTGCTTTGTTGGTTGCTGTTGCCGAAGAGGACGATCGCACTCTCAGAGTTCACGTTCAGTTACATCCGGCGATCGGGGAACCTTACCTGCCAACGAATATTAAACTTTCCTTAATATCCGACACCGGAGAAAATCTACACGAGGTAGAATCAACGGTTCAAAACTTGTACATTTTGCTAAAAGATTTTCACGTAGAGCCCGACGAGAGCTTTAGTATTCGAGTAACTTTAGATGATTTAAGCATAACAGAAACTTTTGTGGTATGATACTTTGATTAACTGCAATCGCATACAATTTATGAGCTGGACTGTCATCTTGGCTTTGGGGTATGGGGATTTAAAAAATGGTTTTTCTCATGTGACAGCGGAGTTAAAAAAACAAGGAGAAACTGTCGCTCAACGTTTCGCAACCTTGCCACCAGCGCCTCAAATTCAGGAGTTGCATAAAAGGTGGAATGCTAGTTGTGGCGCATCCCAATATAACAGAAGCGGTTCTCGGATCAAAATCAAGTCTGCAGGCACAACAAATATTTCTGAAGACAAGCCTGAGGCTATATATCGAGGTTTGAAACAAGAGATGAATAAGTGGCTGAGTGCTGAAGACTTTTACAGAAAAATTGAGGCGCAACTCAGAACACAAATCAGCAATCCATCGGAATGCGTTGAAATATTTCTAGAGTGCAATAACTCTCTGATTTGGCAGTTGCCTTGGGATGCGTGGCAATTTCGCGAAGACTACCGCAACTCGGAAATCATCGGCAGTTCTCCAGAATATGGAAAAGTTCCTCAACAGGCAACTATAGGGGGAATGCCTCTACCTTCGCGAGGTAGAATTTTAGGTGTTGTAGGCAACAGCAATGGAATTGATGTTGGAAAAGATACAAAAGAGCTTAAAAAATATTTGGGCGAGCGCTGCGACATAAAGTTTCTTAAAGAACCGACACCTCAACAGTTTCGCGACCATTTGTTTGATGAAAAAGGCTGGCAAGTTTTATTTTATGCCGGACATAGCGATAGCGATATTAATGCTGCCAATGGACTGCTATATATCAATCAAGAACTTCAAAATAATACTGTTACTCTAGAGGATTTAAAAGAAGGTCTGAAACAAGCTATTTTTCAAGGGTTGCAGTTACTAATTTTCAATTCCTGTTCGAGCCTGGGAATAGCAGCAGATTTGGTTACTGAGGGCATTTGTTTACCGTCAGTTATTGTGATGCGGGCGCCAATCCCAGATTTCATTGCTCAGGAATTTGTGAAATCGTTGTTTAGATATTTGGCACTCAAAGAACCTCTGTTTTTGGCGGTGCGAAAAGCTAAGGATGATTTGCTGCGCTATGAACATCAATTTCCGGGGGCGAGCGGAATACCGATGCTGTGTCAGCATCCAACATTTGAGGGATTAAAATTGCTAGAGTTGGCGTGCCATCACTCTGTTATTCCGTCGGCAGATGGTGGGGCGGGCGATCGACCAAACAAGCAACCCTTAATTCTTCTAATGGATTGGATGCAGCGGGCGGCAAAAAGTTTAGGTATTACGGCTATCAGTTATATGTTAATGGGCCCGATACTTAGCCGCGTTGTGAATGAAATGGGAAATACGAGCTACCATCAGGGTCAACTATTAATCGCTGAAAGATGCTACCAATTAGCAACTTTACTAAATTTAAATTATGCCACGCCTCATTATAACTTAGCTATGTTGTATGAGGATTTGAATGAAAAAGAATACGCGCAAAAATTAATGAAGGATGCAGCGCGGCGGGGTTCTGCTGAGGCGAATTCTCAATTATCTAGATCGCTGATTCTCAACAATCAACCTCAAGAAGCTTTAAAATTTATCGCTCGCTGTTTAGAACACACTGAATATGACGGAGTAAAAGCCGCTTGTTTTAAAAATCGCGGCTGGGCGCGGTTTAAACAAAAGCAATATGACGCTGCTGAAGCAGATTTAAGAATAGCAATAGGATTCAGTGGCGATAGCCCTGAAGCTCAATGTCTTTTAGCACAGGTTCTCGAAATCAAAGGTAAGCCGCAAGCAGCCTTAGAAGCCTGGAATCAGGCGCTTAAATATTCAGATTACCGCGTGCCGAAACAAGATGAATGTATCCAGATTGCCCAGCAACGTTTACAAGCAAAAGGAAATATCAAGTGAAAATCAGGATTGCAGTTTTTATAGCTTTAAGCTCGATCACAACTACCGCACTAGCAGCCAGTAACAGAGTATCCAACGGACTGATTATCCATAGTAGCGGGGAAGTTGCGATCGAGCGCCAAAACGGCCGAATTGTTCGCCCTACCAGCGGTACGCCGATTTATCCGGGAGACACACTGCGAACAGCACAAAACGCCCAACTGACGATCCAATGTGCAGATTTGGGAATTAAGTCGATCGCATCGGGTGAAAATCAATTGAATAGCTGTTTGTTAGCCAAAGAAGAGTCGAAGTCTGATTGCAGCGCCGACTTGATTAGATGTCCCGATCGCGGCGACGGTAAAATTACCTGGAATAGCGCGCCAATTCCTTATATAATCAGTCCGCGGCGCACGAAATTGCTCGACAGCAAGCCAACTTTGCGGTGGAATCCGGTTGCTGGTGCGACAAGCTATAAGTTGAGTCTCCGGGAAAATGGGGCGAAGTTAAATTGGGAAATGACTGTTAACGGTACTGAGGCTGTGTATCCGGGGGAACCAGCGCTGAAACCGGGTGTTAGGTACCGATTGATTGTCGAGGCGAATACGGGCGTTTCTTCAGAAAGTGCCGTGGGAGAAAGAGAGACAGAGTTTAGCTTGCTGGACGAGAAGCAAGTTGAGGCTGTTAAGGATGCGGTTGGAGCGATCGACAAACAAGTGCCTAACGAAAACGCCAAAAAATTAGCAATTTCTAGCGTTTATCTTAACACAAACTTGATTGCCGAAGCAAGAGAAATTTTAGAAAAGTTACAAGAAACAGGTGTGGAAACACCGCCCATTTATCGCACCTTGGGCGATTTGTATCTGGAAAAGCTGCAACTGGTTCCCCAGGCTGAAGTTTATTATTCCAAGGTGATTAATACGGCGAAACCTGACGATATTGAAGAGTTGACAGCCGCTCGATACGGATTGGGGCAAGTTCATTCAGCGATGAGAAATAATCTGGAAGCTATGAAATATTTGCAAATGGCAAAAGATGGATATACAACTTTGGGAGATTTGCCGATGGTGGAAAAAGTAGAGAAGCAATTGCGAGATTTGCAAAGGAGGGAACAGAGGAAATAGTAACTGGCTGTGACGTTAATTCCGGCAGGGGTTGTGACGTTAATTCCGGCAGTGGTTGTGACGTTAATTCCGGCAGGGAATTCATTCCCTGCCTCAAAGCCAAAGTCCACTAAAGTGGACTGATATCAAACTTTTTTCTACAGTCTTCTTCAGCGGACTGTTATCAAACTTTTTTCTACAGTCCTCTTCAGAGGACTTTCGCTATTAGCCAGGGAATTCATTCCCTGGCGGATTGGCGGACTTTGGGACTGTCAGAGGGTGCTGGCGGACTTTCGCAATTATCAGAGTGAAATCGATATCATCTACTAACAAAACCATGAAATCAACACACAAAAAACCGCGCTTTTTCCTAACATTCCTCTCCTTCACTGCCTTAACAATGTGGGAAATAGGACTTTTCGCCCCATCTCAAACAGCCACAGCCCAAATCACCCCCGCAACCGACGGTACGAATACTCAAATTACTCCCAGCGGCAACCAATTCAACATCAACGGTGGCCAACAATCC
The DNA here is from genome assembly GCF_036701505.1 of Microcoleus sp. Pol11C2. Lineage (NCBI taxonomy): Bacteria > Bacillati > Cyanobacteriota > Cyanophyceae > Oscillatoriales > Microcoleaceae > Microcoleus > Microcoleus sp. Pol11C2. The sequence goes on along the minus strand of NZ_JAUBQX010000056.1, from coordinate 13,972 downwards.
GGCGACGGCACAAATCTATTTCACAGTTTCCAACAATTTGGTTTAACTCAAGGACAAACTGCCAATTTTATAACAAATCCCAATATCCGCAATATTTTAGGGCGAGTTGTCGGCGGCGATGCTTCGCTAATTAACGGCTTAATTCAAGTAACTGGCGGCAATTCCAACTTATTTTTAATGAATCCGGCGGGGATTGTTTTCGGTGCAAATTCTAGTTTGAACGTGCCTGCTGCTTTCACTGCGACTACTTCGACGGGCATCGGTTTTGGCAATAATTGGTTTAGTGCGGGTGGTACGAATAATTATGCTTTCTTAGTCGGAAATCCTAATAGTTTTGCTTTTACAAATACGCAACCGGGAGGAATTGTCAATTTAGGCAATTTGGCAGTGGGACAAGGGCAAAATTTAACTTTGTTGGGTGGCACTGTTTTGAGTACGGGACAACTTTCTGCACCGGGAGGAAATATTATTGTTGCGGCGGTTCCCGGCGAGAGTTTAGTCAGAATTAGTCAACCGGGAAATCTGTTGAGTTTGGAGATTCAGCCGCAATCTGTAGCCGGCAGTTTGCCTCAAAATTGGGTGTTGCCTGTTGCATCTTTGCCACAGTTGTTGGCGGGTGGCGGGGGAAGTGCAACGGGGGTGAAAGTGAACGCTGGAGGGCAAGTAGAATTAACGGGTTCCGGTTTGCAGGTAGAGAATGGAGATGTTGTTGCTAAAGGATCACTTTCTACTTCAGTTTCTTCCAACATTGGGAATGGGGGTGATATTACTGTGAATGCAAGTGGCAGCATTGATATTACAGGATATATAGCTTCCAATGGCGTGCAAAATGGTGGGGCAATAACCTTGATCGGTGATAAGAGTATTAACTTGGGAGGAGGCGTTGTATCCGATTCTACTAAGGGCGTTAGTGGTAATATAACTATCGAGGCTGGTAGTGGAATTAATCTTAAGGGGAATAGTATCAGCGCTGGTTGCCCTCAATGCCCAACGGGTGGGAATGTTACCCTCAAGACTACCAATGGTGATATTATAATTTCTCCAGGTCAGATAGATACGATGGGCAATACTCCTGGCAATATTTTTCTCTCCAGTGGAGGTGCAGTCTCTATTGGAGCTACAAACTCAGTAGCTGGCTCCATAGATGCCAGATCTGACAGCAGTGGTACTGGCGGTAATGTAACCATTTTGGCTAATGGTGATATTAATCTTCTAAGTATCTCAGGCATATACATACCAGGCGATACTGGCGGCGGTAATATTAGCCTGACTAGCATGAATGGTAAAATTAGCACAGGCATTCTAAATACCGAAGCTAATATCAATGGCAATGCAGGCAATATCAATCTCCAAGCTAAGAAGGGCATAGAAACACCAAGTGAAATACCAGGATATAGCTTAGATTTATTATCGACTCGTTCTCCTAATGGAAATGGTGGCAACATTACCCTATCTACGACCAACGGAAATATTCAGATAGGTAATGTTAATGCTGGTGGAAAATTGCAGGGTGGGAGTGTTAACATTACCGCCAGCACTGGCAACATTACTACTCGTGACATCCGAGCGATCGGCAATCAAGACGGCGGCTCAATAACCTTCAAAAGCGGCGGTTCTATAGATACTACCGCCGGAATCATCAATGCGATCGGTGGCAACAGCGGCGGCAATATTTCCCTCGAAGCTGGAACCAACATCAGTACGGCAGGAATTGGTAGCGCCCTATTATTAAGCGGATTCAACGCCAACAGCGGCAATCTTAGCATTAAAAGCGGCGGTAATATCGACACAACAGCAGGCCCAATTATTACCGCTGCGGCAAATGGTAAGGGCGGAGATGTTACCATCAATGCTCAAGGAACTGTTGCGACATCGGATATTAATTCCCGCACTTTCGCTCCCAGTATTACTGTGACTGGTGGCAATATTGATGTCAAGGCAAATGACTCTATTACTGCCAGTGGCGAGATCGAAACTAACCGCAATAACATTACTTTTAAGGCTCCGGTAACATTAGGTAATGACCTGTCGGTCAAAATTTTAGAGACTGGCGATATTACTTTTAAGTCTACTGTTGACGGGCCTTACAGTTTGACTGTTCAACCCGATGCCGGAAGTGTTGATTTTGGTGGTGCTGTTGGCAAAATGACTGCCCTCAACAGCGTCAGTATTCAAGATAATATTCCCAAAAGTTCCGCTGCAATTAACATTATTACTACGAATAATATTACCGCCAAAAATATTAAGTCGGTCACCGGAATTTCTTTGTATAGTGAGAACGGAGAAATCACCACAGGCGATCTCGATGCGACTTCCCCTAACAATGGCGGTAATATCATTTTGAGCGCTGGAACTAATATTACTGCGGGCGATATCAATACCTCGTCTGCTGGTAATGGGGGCAGTATCTTGCTCGAGGCTACCGGAAGTATTAATGTTGGAAAAGTTGACTCTTCTGCTAAGGGGAATGCGGGCGATGTTATCGCGATTAACCCCAGCACGACCGGCAATATTGTTGTCAGTCAAATTGATGCTCAGAGTCAGGACACGGGTACGGGCGGAAATGTTTCGATTGTGACTGAACGCTTTTTTCGATCGCTCAATTCCTTCACAGACAGCAACGGCATCAATGCTAGCATTTCTACGGCTGGAAATCCTGGAGATAGCAACGGCGGTACTATAACTATCCGCCACGGGGGCGCGGGAATAACGCCTTTTATTGTCGGCAATTCCGAGACAAATGGAACAGCGGGTGCAATTACTAGAGGAAATAGTAATCCCATACAAACAATTTTGCCCGATCGCGAATATCTTTATACTCACAAACAGGATGTCGATCGCATTCAAATTATCTCCGTACCGCCACCAATAGTTGCACCGACACCCCCAGATACTCCAACGCCCGCAACTACTCCCGCAACTACTCCGACCCCCGCAGCTACTCCCGCGCCCGCACCCGCACCCGCAGCTACACCCACGCCCGCGCCCACACCCGCAGATACTCCAGCGCCCGCACCCACCCCCGCAGCTACTCCCACACCCGCGCCCACACCCGCAGATACTCCAGCGCCCGCACCCACACCCGCAGATACTCCAGCGCCCGTAAGCACACCCTCACCGCAACTCCCACTGCGTTTACCCGTCGCACCTTCGGCAACTCCCGAAAGCTCGATCGCCCCGACTCCAATTCCCGAAAGCTCGATCGCACCTTTCCCAATTCCCCAAATATTTATCGCACCTGCCCCAATTCCCGAAACTTTGATCGCACCTTCGGCAACACCCGATCCGATAGCTGGTTTTCCCATCGACTTCCGACTACCTGAAGTGCCCGGTTTATTCGTACTGCCACCCCGCGCGCGCCCCACACAGCCCTCAACACCCACAACCCCAAACGCTGCTGCCCGCATAGCTTCGAGACCTACCCTTCCCTCTGTTTCCCAAATCACCTCTTCCCTCGCCTCTCAACCTACGATCGCCCCCCAACCTTCAAACGCGCCAAATCCCGCGCCCGCAGCGCCTCTTGCCTCTATAACCCAGCCTGTAACTCAGATTCAGCCAGCACCTGCAAGCTCGCTCGTACCCGCCCCTGCAAGTGCGATCGTACCCGCGCCCGCTGTCAGTCCAAGCCAAACTCCGCAACAGGAGTTAGCTTTTTTAATTGGCGATTTATTGGGAGCACAAACCTCGATCGGCCAAAATACTGAAACGGGAAATACCGAATTAGATTGGAAGCGTAACAATGAAACAATTATCTCCCTAGAACTTCCTTACACCCCATCAGTTAACACTATTGCCGGAGCCGACGCAGACAGCCTGATTTCTACACAGGCATCGGCTGACAATTTAACTGTTTCAGTCGCAGAAACTCCGCCGGAAATAATCGATCAAACTCCTAGTTTACCGATTCCTACTTCTGAACCATTTGATGTCAATCTTTCAGATCTATGGAATAGAATAGCTGCAATAAATACAGAGCCAGTTCAAGATTCACCGACTATTACTCCAGCGCCCGCACCAATTCCCGCACCAACTCCAATTCCCGCACCAACTCCAGCGCCCGCACCAATTCCAGCCCCCGCCCCAACTCCAGAACCAACTCCAGCGCCCGCACCAACTCCGATCGCAGAAAATCCCGCACCTGGAGATATCCCAAATCTCTTTCCCTCACAAATTAGCAGATCGCTCGTCGAACAAACTTTAGACCAAGGCAATGCTAATGATGCTGTTGCTTTAATTGACCAACTCTTTGAACAAGACTACGAAAATTATTATGGGGAAAATTTCACGGATAAAAAAATCAACGTTCAATATCTGAGAGAAACTCTCAAAACAATCAAGGAGGAAACCGGGAAGCAAGCTGTAATTGTTTACGCGATCGTCCGTCTCAAAGAAGTGTCGCTAGTGTTAGTAGTTCCCGACGGGCCTCCTATTCTAAAACAAGCGCCAGTTAATAGCAAAACACTGCTAAAAACTGTGAATGTTTTTAAAGGCTATTTGGCGGAGCCACAAAATTCGGAAGATACAGGATATTTGGAAAACGCGCAACAACTTTACCAATGGTTGATTTCACCAATATCTAAAGAATTGGATTCGTTAAATATCGATACGCTAATTTTTTCATTCGATGCAGGTTTGCGCCAACTGCCACTATCAGCTTTGCACGACGGCAAGCAATTTCTAGTAGAAAAGTACAGCCTCGGCTCCATTCCCAGTGTCAGCCTGAGTAACACAAAGTATCAAAGTTTGCAAAACGCTCAAGTTTTAGCGATGGGGGCTTCCGAATTTCCCCACACTGATAAAGATCCTTTGCCTGCGGTGCCGATCGAATTATCTGCGATCGCCGGAAGGAGAACAGAATCGCAAAATCAAGCAGCATTTCCTTTGTGGCAAGGTCGCTCTTTTCTCAATCAAGAATTTACCCTGGAAAACCTGAGAAAACAGCGAGAACAACAGGCATTTGGAATCGTTCACTTAGCTACTCACGCGAGTTTTCCTCAAGGCGAAAATGGAATAAAAGAAGCTGAGATTGATTTGTGGGACAGCTCTTTGGCACTGGATGAATTTAGGTTGGCGAAGTGGTACCATCGCCGACAAGTAGAGTTATTAGTGCTGAGTGCGTGCGAAACTGCGATCGGTGACAGTACAGCAGCAGAAATGGGTTTTGCTGGACTGGCCGTCCGCAGCGGTGTAAAATCAGCTTTGGCAAGTTTGTGGAAAGTTAAGGATATCGGCACTTTGGGACTGATGACCGAGTTTTATGGCAATTTGCGATCGGCCCCAATTAAAGCTGAAGCGCTCAGAAAAGCTCAACTGGCAATGATCCACAAACAAATTTTAATTAAAAACGGTCAATTGCGGGGAACTCAAGGCGCGATCGACATTAATCAAGCCACACAAGTAGCAAATGCAGATTTCTCTCACCCGAAGTTTTGGGCCGGATTCACAATAATTGGCAGTCCTTGGTAAATTAATTGGAGATTTGATATTCACGAGTGGTAAGGTTTAAGGCTAGACGCACCCTACATTGGCTGGCGGGATTTTGCAAAAAGTAAATGTATCCCTGACGACTATCTTTTTATGTCATAAATTTGCTATGAATAGCAAAACTAAACACTAGCGGGGCAAAACCTGTGGGCAAGTTTGATAAAATATTCAATTCAGAAGACCAATCCGAAGCAAGCTTAACTTTAGAAGAATCCGTAGCAGCGGTAGCATTTGTGGCAGCAGAGGCAAATTCCCCTGATACGGATGCTGATATCTTAGAAAGCATACTTTGGGAATCAGAAATATTTGCTGAATACTCGGAAGATGATATGTCAGCAATGTTTCAAAGATTCGATGGTATTGTCGCCCAAGACGGTTTAGGAGCATTATTTAATACTGCTTGCGAATCTATGCCAGATGAGTTAGTGTTGGATACTTTTGCAATAACTGCAGCAATGTTTGTCGCAGATGGCGAAATATCCCAGAAGCACGAGGCTTTTCTCCAAGAATTCCAGCAAGCATTAGGTGTGGAAGACGAGGAAGCTGCGGAAATTATTGAGGATGTAATTGCTGCTTACTCGGAAGTAGAGGGCGAAGAGTCTGATTTCGATGCGGCATGGTACGTATCTCCTGAAGGCAATTTTAGCGTTCCGATTCCAGTTGACGATGAACGAGGCGGTAAAATTGATGATCAAGAAGGCTGTGTCGCATTTTCAGACGACTTTGGCGTTTTGCTGAAAATTGATTATTTCCCTGTTCTTGGTGAAGTGGAAGAAACAATCGAGTCGGTTGGCGAGGAAGGTTATCTCAAGTCTTTTCTCGACAATTTTGTTTCTCAGGCAATTCTTGCTAATGTTCCCAATTCTAAGTTACTCCACACAGAATATTTAGAAGATGAAGAAGCTTATTTCGTGGTTTTAGATTTGCCTGCAGGTGCAACTCTCAGCGTGCAGAAAAACGATGGCCCTCTGACTCGGTTGGATGCTTACCGGGGACTTATGGCTTTTATTGCTGACGATTTTTGCTACACGGTAAGCTGTCAGCGAATTTATCAGGAGGGGAATGAATTGGGTTCCCTGGAGTCTGAAGTTGAGGGAATTATGAACAAGATTTTTGAGTTTATTGAGACAATCGAATTCGGGGCTATCGAATAAAGAGGACTTGTTTAGAGGGGCTAAAAACCTGGTTTCTTTCTAGATGTTTCGTTGCTCAACCCTATATTTTCAGAGAAACCGGGTGTTTTTGCCAACCATTCTCAGGATATTACATCCTGTCCGGCCGATCGACCAAAATCCAACTGGTTGGTAGTGAAGACTTGAGTTTTCATTACTTGCCCGATCGCGCTTATTTTACCGCACTGCTAGATATTAGAGATTTTTTCCCATAAAAGAGTGCGATCGAGAACAGGGTTTTTTCACCCATTCTCGATCGCACTTCCAGATACATTCAGTCAACCACAGTCGAGAGACAGCAGCAATTAGCCGCCATTTTCGACTAATTAGTAGTTTGAGCTTCCACCAATCTTTGCTTGAGTTCTTCCAGAGCACTCGCCCAGCGCGGATCTGGCTGCACCGAGCCGGAATCAGCGCTCGACACCGTTGTTGCTGACTGATTGCGGCGAGACTTGTTGTTGTCACCCCGACGGCGATTGCTTTTGCTGGAACCGCCTCCACCTTGGGTAGGAGGAGCCGAAGCCGAGCGCTGCTGTTGCTGCGGCGCAGGCACAGGCATAGGCACAGACGCCGATGCCGACACCAACTGCGGTGACTGCGGCGACTGCTGCTGATCGTCTTCGCCCTTTTCAGATTTACCCTTAGAGCGGGGCAGTGCCTTCTCTATTTTCAGGGGGTTTTCTTTGAACATCAAGCCGTTGTATTTCTCAATAACTTGGTCGGCTTGTTCGTCGGTTAGCACCGTCACAAAACCGAAGCCTCTGCATTTACCAGTTTTGCGATCGGTAATTACCTTTGTGGTAACAGATTCGCCCTCCGGTGCAAAAACTTCTTGCAATTCTTGGCGATCGAGTTCCTTGGGTAGATTGCCAACATAAAGACGAATAGACATGAAAAATTCCTCCCGACTTGGATTTTAATTAATTTGCTCGAACAGAATTACCTGAAGTCAACTGAATATTGACTTCAGGTAAACACCACATAACCCGAGAATTGGCGCATTCCTCCCACCAACCTTGACAGCTCCCCCCACCTTTTAGAACAAAAAGATGATTTACTCTGATAAGGCCGGAACTTAACCGCCGATGCAGAGAGCTTTTAAATCTCAGGTTGTTGTGTAAACTTTTAGTCATCACTCAAATGTTTAGGCTATTGGCTATTCTGTATTACTTGCTTCCGGTTTTGATTCAGAATGTTTATAGCCAGCGCCGTCTAGAAATTTATGTCCAAGGATGTCAATTGCAAGCGATCGGAATGCCAGTATTCAGTTTAATACAGTGATGGATAAAATGGCTAACATTTTTTCAGCCAGTAATCTTACCTCGTTCCTAATCTCGCTCCTAATGCTGAGAACTACTCACTTACCTGGTATCCCTTAAATCGGGCCCGGCAGAGTCCGAGCATTCTTTAAAGGTATCACAGCCTTGGTAACAGAGCTAGTTATTTAGGAAGATTTCAGTCTGAATTTAACGGAAACCACATCTGAATCACTTTTGAGAATTCATCCCGCACAGCAAAAATAGCGGTCGAAAAAAAACAGCCGACAAGCGGCTGGCTGTACTTGCTGTGTTGGGATGTTGACAATTTTTACGCAATGCCTTATCTATTTTAGCCAACTGAAGTTATCGCGCTATTTGGTTCAATCCAATTGATGTAAATAAATGTAACATATTGCTGGCAAAAAAGCAACTTTTCTTTACGAAAGAAGAGGCAAGAGGGAACAAGGAAGAAGAGTCTAGGGTCCGCCACCAGCACCAACATCGAGTAGGCTGCGCCACCAGCCCCCAGAACATCCTTAGCGAAGCCCTCGTAGAGGATCGCCCCTCCGCTGTTTAACTCAAAACTAATCCTGGCTGCGCGTTGAGAGGGATTCACGCCACAATCGGACAACTATTCCTCACCTTGGGCCCTGGGTAATGATGTATGCGCCCCAAAAAGCAGCAGCAAAGGCCAAAATCGCAGACCAAATCGGATGTCCGCTGTCACTGACTCTCCCTCCTTGACTGCGGAGACTTTCAAGGTCGATCGACACAGTAGCACCCCGGCGCAGCCAACCAGTCGCCACAACAGATGTTCCGATCAAATCGCTGGGGCGAGTAGTCTCTTTGAACAAAAATGGCCACAAAGAGCCAATGTAGCCAAACCTCGAAACATAGTGCAACCTCACCAAACCCGTCGCCGTTTGCAAAATCAAATCTTGTCCCAGCCAATTACTCATACCCGATCGACCCAAAAGTTGGCCTTCCAGCCGCACCGGTTCAGCATCCAGCGGCAAACTCTCGGGATTTGACAAAATTTCCGGCACACTCGGCGAAGCGGTTTCTCGCGGTGTAATGTCCGGGAAGAAATAATTGATCCGCATCAAAGTACCGATGCTAAATCCGATCGGCAAACAGCCCCAAATAATCGATCGATCGCCCCAAAGCCAATCCAACTGCCAGATACTCGTCCTCGAAAAAATCCAGCCAATCAGCCAAAGCACCCCGACTATCGCCAAACTCATCGGAATTCCAAAAAACGGCGCACCCTGTAAAAATAGTTTTGAGTCTTTAAATTCGAGTATTGACTTAAACAGAGACAATTTTCCTTTCCTGGGTTGTTCTGGCACTCCCGCGTTTGCCAAATCTAACTCTGTCTCCAGTTGCCAGAATTGAGCATAAAGAGCCAACAGCTTCAAACGCTCTCCCAGCAAAGGATGCGCGCGGTTAACCGTCAACCAATTGCGCTCCCGATTGCTGACATCCCACAGCAAAATCTGTTCTAGGGGCGCGTGTAATGCAGCAGAACCAAGGCTTACAGCTTGTCCAACGCCTACGGGTAACAATAGATCGAAACTTTCGAGGAAAAAGCTAGTTTGTTTTTGCTGTTCGATATTAGCAGCCATGCCGATCGCAATTTTACCCAGTGCCCGCGTCAAACCGTTAGGATTGCCCGTAATTTCAGCAGCAGTGCGATCGCTAAAATACACTCTGCGGCGCGACAGCCACAACATCGGCCACCTGAACAACTTATAAATCCCGTAACTCGTAGCAGAAATTGCAGCGGCCACAAATTTGACAGCAGAACGCAAAAACTCGATCGTCATTAAATCACACAACCGCTCTTGCCAATGCGCCACCTGCCAATAAATCAAGTAAGGAATCTGAATCACCAGCAGCGCCAGCGACATCGGCGCAAAATCCCAGTGAGAGATATGGCCCAACTCGCGCGCGAAAATAGTGGCAATTTCATCATCCGTCAATTGTTCCAACAGCCCGCGACTCACAGCAATCCGAGCAAAACGGGGCAAACAGCCGTAACTGAAAGCTACAGGAACATTCAGCGGCAAGAGTTTCAGCATCGGCACCGGCATATTCTGCTTGGTACAAAAACTTCGCAGTACCCGACCAGCTTCCTTGCTGTGCTTGGATAAAACTGACCCGCGCAGAGTTTCGATGCCGCAAAACAGTTTCAGCAGCGCGTCTATCAGCCAGGGAGACGAGGCCAAAAGCAATCCAAAAACCATCTGAACAAACGGAGTTGGATCGCGGTAAAAAAGCTGAATCGGCGCGAAAATAGGCAGTCTAGTGAATATGTAAAGCTGAACCAACAGAGAATTAGTGTTTGTCAGCAGGAATTGCAGGACAAACCGGGCTAGGAAAAATAGGGCGATCGCACTTGCAACGGCTTGCACCCGAAACTCCAGCAACTTCAGCGGTTTGAGCGGGCGCGGGCTTTTCGTGCGCCCTGCTTCGCGCCAAGTGAGTTGGTAAGTATCTGGGCTGGCGAATCCGGGGATATCTGTTGGGGAAGCGGAACTATTTTCGCCACTAATTTCTGCGGTATCGGGTGCTGTTGCTGTCGAGTTTTCCGGTTCAGAAGTCTGGCTTGTGGGGGGTGGAGGTGGCGGGGAAATATGTGGCGATTTGGCGTTTCCAGGCTCTACAGCCTGCTCTAAAGGTAAAAATCCTGTTTTTTTATCTGCAGTCGGTCGATCGCCCCCAAGGGATTTTTTCGGCGCTTTAGCTCCGGCATCAAAGGCGACAAAGCCTGTTTCGGGGGGAGTTTCTGCGGATTTTGATTTATTTTCCGGTGGTTTTGGGGGGCGAGGGGGGGTTAATTCTTTTAAAGCGCGAGCGGCCCAAGTTTTGACTTGAGTGTTGGGACTTTTGGCGAGGGAAGAGCACAGGGCGATCGCGTCTTTCACGTTACCTGTTGCTTTGTACGCAGCCACCAACCCCATCTGCGCGCGGATTCCCGACGACTGATTAGCTGCGGTTTGGGTAACGGATTCTAAAAGGGCGATCGCGGTGGGGTAATCCTGCTGTTTCAAAGCTGCCAGCCCAGCATCTAGAGACTTTTTTGCAGATGAATCCGCCGGATTTGGATTAGTGGAAGGTGCCATGACTGTGCTTTCGCTAGCGTCCTTTCTAAGATAGCTTGGCTGGTCGATCGATAGCTGTTCTAACACAGCTCTATTTCTCTGTCACCAATTGTTGCAGTTTATTCGGCGGTTGAAACCGCTCAACAGTCAAACTATCGGCCACTCCAAGCGGACGATCGTTGCGATCGGGCAGAAGTTTAAACCGCTGCCTCAAAGCTAAAGTCTTCGCTATGAGGACTGAAGATTTATGCTAAATCCGGGTTAAAGATTTCCTCGATCTCTTAGTCTCTTAGAGAGGAACGAGAGTTTGTGTAGACGCGATTTCAATCACCGAGCCAATGTAACTTTTGCTTATAATTAAATTAACACCTCACCTGCACATTTATGCCAATTGACGACGAAGATTTTGAAAGCGAATCTATTAGCGGCGATCGCCAACTCGAACTCTTCACAGACAGGCACGAATTTACCCGCCGATTTGCCATTTATTTAAACGAAGACCCGCCCCGCAAACAAATTTTGTATTTTTACGGCGATGGAGGCAACGGCAAGTCATTGCTCCTCAAACACTTGCAGGTTAACTGCGGCAAAAGATTTTCGCCGGAGGTTTGGCAACAATGGGGCGCACTCCCAGAATCAAAAGCCACCGAAGTTGCTAATTTCGTCCGCCACGCTGAACCTAAAACCTATACTCCCATACCCGTAGTCAGACACGATTTCGGATTGATACCGATTAAAGAAGATAAACCGCAAGATAGATTTTACGGCTTGCTGATGCTGCGGCGCAATCTGGCCGAAGCAGCAAAGAAATATAAATTTAAGTTTCCCAATTATGATTTCGCTTGCTTTTGGTATTTGCTGAACAAAGGCGAGTCAAACGCAACTCTCGAACAACTTTTCCCCGATGATGTCATGGAATTGTTGACACCTGTAGTTGAAACTTTTGCAGAATTTCCGGTGGTGGCGCAAGCTGTAGCGGTGCTGAAAGGCATAGATAAATTGGGCGGGATTAAGCGGGCGATGAAATTAATTCAAAACCGCTTGGGTGTCAGCGACGACAAGGCAGAGGAAATTCGGCGCCAAGATATTGATACTGAATTAATCGACTGTTTGCCGAAATTGTTTGCAGGTGATTTGAATGCGGCAATGGCTGGCAAACACAAACCAGAACGCCTCGTGATGCTGTTCGATACTCACGAGAAAATGTGGGATGAAAAACGTAATTCTCAGGGAATAATTTTTTGGTATCAAGATGAGTGGTTTCGGCGGTTGCTGAGGGCGCTGGATTTCAAAGCGGGGATTGTGGTTGCTGTGGCGGGGCGAGATTGTCCTGTCACACAACTGCGGTGGCCTAATGCGTCTAAGTTTCCAATTCCCGAAGATTATATAGATGCACAATTGGTTGGGCATTTGTCTCCCGGCGATGCTAGGGATTACCTGCACAAAGTCGAGATAGACAAGACTGATTTGGCTGATGCTGTGATTAGATATGCCAGCGTCAATCCTGATGAGAGTTGGGAGAATTTGCAGGTACATCCGTTTTATTTGGGTTTGTGCGCGGATGTCGTGCTGGCAGAAAGAAAGCGGGGAATTGAGTTGCTTTCGTCGGATTTTGCGCGGATTCCGAAGTTGGAAAATAAGACTGCGGAGTTAACGGATAGGTTGCTGAGTTATGTCGATCGCGAAGTGCGCTCGGCGGTGCATTCGCTGAGTGCTTGCCGCGCTTTTGATGAGGATTTGTACTTGAAATTGGGAGCTGGTTGTCACTTCCAGGCAAGTAGTGCAAATTTTGAGATTTTGACGAGTTTTTCCTTTGTGTGGAAAGAGCCGCAGCGGGGTGAAAAGTGGTATCGAATTCACGATTTATTGCGGCGCTTGGATGCGGATAGGGATAACCAGAAAACTCGCAGATCTCATGAAGTTTTAGAAGGGTATTACCGGGAATTGAGGAATGCGGCTGAGGCAATTTTTCATGCTAATCGCTTGGATTGGCTGCGGGGTGTCAACGAATGGGAAAAGGTGTTTGAGGAAGCCTTGCGGCTGAGTCGTTACGGGGAATGTGAGTCGCTGCTGGCAGTTAGAAGTGAGTTGTGGATTAAAAGCGACTTTCGGCTTGGCATAATTTCACAATTGGAGGGAGATTACTATGCTCAATTGGCTAGATACGCAGAGGCAAAACAGGAATATTTAGAAGCAGTTGGAGCCTACGATCGCCAAATCATCCTAACTCCGGATTCTATCGCTGCTCTCAACAACAAAGGGAATGCGCTGCGAGGTCTGGGTGATTTGCAAGCAGGGCTAAGTGAATTTGAGGCAGCAAAACAGTCTTACTATGATGCGATCGCAGCCTTTAATTCTGCTTTACTTATTGCACCGGATTATATTGCTGCTCTCAACAACAAAGGGAATGCCCTGCGATGTCTGGGTGATTTGCAAGCAGGGCTAAGTGAATTTGAGGCAGCAAAACTATCTTACTATGATGCGATCGCAGCTTTTAATTGTACTTTACTTATTGCACCGGATTCTATCGCTGCTCTCAACAACAAAGGGAATGCGCTGCGAGGTCTGGGTGATTTGCAAGCAGGGCTAAGTGAATTTGAGGCAGCAAAACAGTCTTACTATGATGCGATCGCAGCTTTTAATTGTACTTTACTTATTGCACCGGATTCTATCGCTGCTCTCAACAACAAAGGGATTGCGCTGCAAAGCCTGGGTGATTTGCAAGCAGAGCTAAGTGAATTTGAGGCAGCAAAACAGTCTTACTATGATGCGATCGCAGCCTTTAATTCTGCTTTACTTATTGCACCGGATTATATCGGTGCTCTCAACAACAAAGGGATTGCGCTGCGATGTCGGGGTGATTTGCAAGCAGGGTCAAGTGAATTTGAGGCAGCAAAACAGTCTTACTATGATGCGATCGCAGCCTTTAATTCTGCTTTACTTATTGCACCGG
>NZ_JAUBQX010000055.1:0-39672 GCF_036701505.1 Microcoleus sp. Pol11C2 | reverse complement strand
AATACATCAATATAATTGCACGGATAAAATTAATTAGGATTGCTCTAGGTATAGAAAATCATTTAGGATTGCTATAGGGGTTCAGTTTCGCCTGCAAAAGCTCGACTAACTCCGGTTCCATATATTGGTAATTGTCCGGGATTTGCAGGCAAATAAGCTTCTTGCCTTCGAGACTTTCCGGGAATTTGCTGCGGAGTCGATCGCCATGCTTCTTCTCCATCACAAATATCACATCTGCCCAACCGACAAGACCCTCAGTTACTCTAATTCTTGCACCTTTTTCCGTTCCCGCCGATCGCACGCTGTAGCCGCTAACATTCTCCCATATCTTCTCGCCAGTCAAACTCCTCCACTTATTCTGACTGCACACAAACAATATCTTGATTTTATCCACAAGTTTAAAAAGCAAAATTCGATCTTACTTATCCGCGTTCATCCGCGTTAATCCGCCCACATCTGCGGTTAAAAAGCTGGATCGAATTCCCCCCCCGACCTCACCTTCCATACCACAAATCATGTCTTTTGTCAAACTTACCAAAATCTCCGTTACAATTCTTAAACCATAAAATGCGGATTTTGCATAAACAATTGGACTTATTACATTTGCAGAGTTCGTTAATTTGACGATTTTAAAAGCTTTCAGCATCAAAAACTTAAATTAGTCAGAATGCCCATAGATTGTAAAAATCTTACCACAAGCCTCAAAGCAAGTAAATAGGTAAAATAATTGAGAATGAAGTCAATAATTTGGGTCAACTTTAGATTTTCTTAAGATTTCAGCAGTCAGAATAGATCGAACATTTAAAACTAAATCGACTTTTAGATTGTTTTTGCTTATTAAAATAGCTGGAATTGTCCCGAATACCGATCGACCCTCAAAAATAGATACAGATGCTCGATCGCACAATGGCATCAAACCAAACTCGATCAAACTCTGCTAGAATTAGTAAAACGAAGTCGTTATGAGTTTAAGTAAATAGCTATGACCAACGAAACCGTAGAAAACCTAGTAATTATCGGCTCAGGGCCGGCAGGCTACACCGCAGCCATCTACGCCGGGAGGGCCAACCTGAAACCCGTAGTCTTTGAAGGCTACCAAGCCGGAGGCGTTCCCGGCGGTCAACTGATGACCACCACAGAAGTAGAAAACTTCCCCGGTTTCCCTGAAGGGATCACCGGGCCGGAACTCATGGATCGGATGAAAGCTCAAGCAGTCCGCTGGGGTGCCGAATTATACACAGAAGATGTAATTTCGGTGGATTTGAGCCAGCGGCCGTTTACAGTGCGATCGGAAGACAGAGAAATTAAAACCCACACGATAGTAATCGCTACAGGCGCGACGGCCAAAAGGCTGGGGCTGCCTAGCGAACACGTATTTTGGAGTCACGGCATTTCTGCCTGTGCGATTTGCGACGGCGCTACCCCAATTTTTAAAGGAGTAGATTTAGCTGTAATCGGCGCGGGCGACACAGCAGCGGAAGAATCTATTTATTTGACAAAATACGGCTCTCACGTACATATGTTGGTGAGGCGCGATCAAATGCGCGCGAGCAAAGCCATGCAAGACCGGGTGCTGAGCAATCCCAAAATTACCGTGCACTGGAACACCGAAGCAGTGGATATCTTGGGCGAACCGGGCGGCAAAATGGACGGGGTGAGAATTAGAAATATCGAAACCGGCGCCGAGAGTGATTTGCTGGTTAAGGGATTGTTTTACGCGATCGGTCACACTCCCAACACTCAACTGTTCCAAGGTCAGTTAGAACTTGACGAAGTAGGCTATATCGTTCCCAAACACGGTTCGGTAGAAACCAGCGTCGAGGGAGTTTACGCCGTCGGCGACGTGCAAGACCACGAGTTTCGCCAAGCCATCACCGCCGCCGGTAGCGGTTGTATGGGCGCGATGCTGGCAGAAAGGTGGCTGTCGTCCAATGGTTTAGCTCAGGAATTCCGCCAAACCGAGGAATCCGAGCAACCCGTCGCAGCGCCGGAAGCTCAAAAAGTACGCAAAACCAGCGCGAACTTTGATATCCAAGACACGCGCCACGAAGGAGGTTATGCTTTGCGGAAGTTGTTCCACGATAGCGATCGACTGATTGTGGTCAAATATGCCTCTCCGAGTTGCGGGCCTTGCCACAGCCTCAAGCCGATTTTGAGCAAAGTAGTAGATGAGTTCGAGGGCAAAATCCACTACGTGGAAATTGACATCGAAGAAGATCCAGAAATTGCTGAAAATGCTGGCGTGATTGGTACGCCGACGATTCAGTATTTCAAAGACAAAGATTTGGTGGCTGAGCTCAAAGGAGTTAAGCCGAAAAGCCAGTACCGCGAGTTAATTGCCAGTAATTTGTAGGAATTCGAGCGAGTTTAGATGTGAGATTCGCCAAGAGAGATTTAACCTAAACTCAACTTGCGTCCCGCCTGCCAAAAACCCGGTTTCTCTCCTGCACGCCAGTCCCGTGCAGGGGAGAAACCGGTTTTTTTTAGCCCCATCGCGCGAAAAAACCCGGTTTGTCGCGAGTGTTGGGGGAATGAGAAAGAGGATTTTTGACTGTTCCGGGTTTTTTCGCCTGAGTGCTACTAAAATCGAAAAGTCTTATATAGGTCGATCGTCATTATGGCTCAAAGCCGCCTCCGACTACCGCGATTTCTCAACAACATTGCCTCACCGTCAAGCCTGTCAATGAAAATGATGTGGGCAGGTTTGACAATAACTGCCGTGTTTATATTGGTAGCCACCTTGTCTCCAGCTATGCAAGCTTGGGGATGGCTGCAAAATCCTACCGAGGCTTTGATTAACCCCATCCACGAACCGCCGTCGGCGAATTATTGGTTTGGTACTAGCCGCAGCGGCTACGATGTGTTTTCCCGCACGCTGTTTGCTTCTCGCGCGGCTTGGCAAGTGGTAATTTTAGCCACTGCTTTGAGTTTGTTTATCGGTGTGCCGCTGGGTCTCGTTAGCGGTTATTTGGGCGGTAAGCTCGATCGAGTGTTGTTATTTTTAATGGATACAATTTATACTTTGCCGGGGCTGCTACTTTCTTTGACGCTAGCGTTTGTAGTGGGAAAAGGAGTTTTGAATGCTGCGATCGCCCTGAGCATTTCCTACATCCCTCAATACTACCGCGTCGTCAGGAATCACACCGTCAGCGTCAAAACAGAATTGTTTGTCGAAGCCGCGCGAGCAATGGGTGCTGACACTTGGACAGTGCTTTCGCGCTACCTGTTTCTGAATGTGATTCAGAGCGTACCTGTGCTGTTTGCGCTCAACGCTGCCGATGCAATTTTAACATTAGGAGGTTTGGGATTTCTCGGATTAGGACTTCCCGAAGCAACTCCTGAATGGGGACACGACTTGCGTTTAGCTTTAGATGCACTACCTACTGGCATTTGGTGGACGGCTTTGTTTCCCGGTTTGGCGATGACTTTAATGGTGGTGGGACTGTCTTTGGTGGGTGAAGGATTAAACGAGTTTGTTAACCCTCGCCTCCGGAATCAGCAGTAATCTGTCTCGCGGTTACATTAATTTCGCAGTCAGGACTTTAGTGCTTATTCACAAATATAAAAAAAACTGAAGTCCTGACTAGAACAGGCGCTATAAAGAGAGGGTAATCTCGACCCGATTAATTACTAAATCTTTCTCTCAAGAAGGTGAATTATTTCTAGTAAACCTTCATTGGGTTGTCAATAGAGACACGGATCTGAAATTTTTCTTGATAGCTTCATTTTCTAAAGGTCAAGCCAGATAATTTAAACCCGAGTAGAGGATAAAGCAAGGCTGTGTGCTTTCTGATGACACGCTGTAAATAATAACAAAATTTTGAGCATCGCACTAGCGTCCTACCGTTCGATGGCTGTAAGTATCCTGGAGTTTAGGCCTTCTCTAACGATAGCAAGCACATCGCTAACTGGGTAAATTTTTCTTCCTTGGCGGAGTTATCATCTGCAGGCAGTTGCATCAACATCCGCTGGGAATTTTTTTGCGTCTGCTTGAAATTATCAAGACAATTCGGGAATGCTACCTAAAATTGATTGAGAGGCTTTATGGAATCTTCACACGGTTACGATATATTTAAAGGAATCATGAAGTTATACTTCCGGAAGATGGCGAATTGTGTTGTTTGTGAGAATGTGCGATCGCGCAAGTGGGAACCGAAAGCCAAAAAATTTAGAGAAATCCGCAGCCGAGAGTTGCGCGGCGGGTTAACTCTCAGTAGAATTTATCCTGGTGGTTTTTGCCACTGACGCGACAAACTCGTGTAGAACTGCTTAAATAAGAATGTGACGTTAAGAACTTAATGTGATTTAACATCAAAATTAAACCCAATTTCTGAGATTTGAGCTAACTTAACAATGAAAGCCCCTGTTGCATTACTCAACCCGCAACGCTTCATTGGGGGTCAGAGTCGGTCTCTAATCCAGAGTGGCCGGCTTAAAACTAAAGCTACGAGCTTTATTCAATCGCAGATTGCGTATGATTCAATTCAGGGAAACAGGGTAATGATGGGTGTATCTACACGGATTGTATTGGTCCCAATTTGGGCAACTCAAAAATTGTCTGCTACTAACTGTCTGGCCAACTACGCCGCAGCCGTTCACCCAGATATACGCAGAAAACAGCGCCGTTCGATCGTGCGAAAGTTTTTGCGGGCCGTTCTCAGGATTTAGCAGAGCCGGACATAAGTTAGTATTGTCAAGCTAAGCTGATAGAGTTTTCCTAGTTCTTGACCAACAATGGAAAACAACTTCCATTTTTTGTGAGAAAGGCTACAATCGGGAAGGTCTTTGCAAGATCCGATTCTCCCCGTTTGGTGCTTCAACCCTCTGCTGTTGCATTTGAGGCAGCAGACCGACATCCAAAGTGGCGAAAATTTGCCGCGCAACTGTCATGTCTGACAACCAGAGTAAAGCAAGGCGAATCAAAAGTTCGACACCTAGAATACAAAAGTTAGAGGGTTCCGTGCCGGAAAACTTGTACGGGTAAAAACTCGAAGTACCGAGTAAAAAAGCCAGTATTTTTGGAAGTGCGATCGATCGTAGTTCATGGTTTGCTTCTCGGGGCAAGGTATTGCAGATGATGTGGTAACTCGCTCCCAAAGAAAAAGCCGCCAGCTCAATTTAAGGTCGCCATGTTAAAATCTGCGATCGATTGAATGCGCTGCCTGCTTCAAAGCCGAACTCGAACTTTGACTCATAAAACTGGTGCAGTTTCGGTAACAGATTCAGCTAGCAGACCGAAAATCCCACTATTTTTTCCTGCGGGAATGTCAATACTGGCTAACTTGTCTAAACTACAAACAGACACTATTCCACTGTTATTTATTCTTTAATTCAGGAGCATGAGGAAGACGGCATGATCCAGGCTAACACCGTACTCGAAACCACAATTACACCGGAAATGGAAACAATCGACTTGCTTCGGGGCGCCGAAAGCGTTCTACCTGAGAGCGAGTTAGAACTCTTTATCGACGAAGAAGACGATCGAGAAGAATTCTTAGACTCTCAATCTGAGGAAGACCCTAAATCTGGCAAAGGCGCCAAAGCCCGCCGTCGGGCACAGGCAAAGAAAAAGCATTATACTGAAGACTCTATTCGTCTTTACCTGCAAGAAATCGGTCGGATTCGACTGCTGCGAGCTGACGAAGAGATTGAACTAGCGCGCAAGATTGCAGATTTGCTGGAATTAGAGCGAGTTCGAGAACAACTGCTCGAAGAGTATAACCGCGAACCCAAAGACAGCGAATGGGCAAATGCAGTAGATATGGCACTTCCTGCATTCCGTCACCGACTCCACGTCGGCCGTCGGGCAAAGGAAAAAATGGTGCAATCAAACCTGCGTTTGGTGGTGTCGATCGCCAAAAAATACATGAATCGCGGTTTGTCTTTCCAAGATTTGATTCAGGAAGGCTCTTTGGGTCTGATCCGGGCTGCTGAAAAATTCGATCACGAAAAAGGCTACAAGTTTTCTACCTACGCAACTTGGTGGATACGTCAAGCCATCACCCGAGCAATTGCCGACCAATCGCGCACTATCCGCCTGCCGGTTCACCTTTACGAAACCATTTCGCGGATCAAGAAAACTACCAAACTCCTGTCTCAGGAAATGGGTCGCAAGCCTACGGAAGAAGAAATTGCTACCCGCATGGAGATGACGATCGAGAAGTTGCGGTTCATCGCTAAGTCCGCACAGTTGCCTATCTCTCTAGAAACTCCGATCGGCAAAGAGGAAGACTCGCGTCTGGGAGACTTTATTGAATCTGACGGGGAAACGCCCGAAGATCAAGTCTCGAAAAACTTGCTCAGGGAGGACTTGGAAAGCGTTTTAGATACTCTCAGCCCCCGAGAACGGGATGTACTGCGGCTGCGTTACGGCTTAGATGACGGACGGATGAAGACCTTGGAGGAAATTGGTCAAATCTTTAACGTCACTCGTGAGCGAATTCGCCAAATCGAGGCTAAAGCCCTGCGGAAGTTGCGCCATCCCAACCGCAACAGCATCTTAAAAGAATATATCCGCTAGAGTAATTTGCTAGCATCACCCAAAAGAGTGATTCGCACTCTTTTTTTGGGGGGGAGACCCCCCGCCCCGGTTTGAGTTATAGCGGTTAAATTTTGTGCTGCTAATGGCCCAGAGTAATTGGCTATTTGCTGCCCAAATTCCGCTGACAAAATTTAGGGAGTCCGTTACGGAACTCCCAAGCTTTGTTTGCAATCTCAAAAAATTCTTAACTAGAAAATTACATCAAGCCCCAAAAGTGAAGCAGGCCTTGACCGGAAACCAATTCGATGATGACAGCGGCAGAGAAACCAATCATCGCCAAACGACCGTTCCAATTTTCGGCTCCCTCGCTGAAGCCCCAGTTCCAAGCGTTGCGTTTTTGTTCTTGCATAGTGCGAACTCCTTTCGTTAACTTGTGTAAGGCTTATGTAAATAAATATAACATTCCTTGATAAAAAGGCAAGCTTGTGATTTGTGAGATCTGTCACAACGGTCGATCGACCTTGATGATTTTGACTAACGAGGAAAAATAGCCAACTCGGTATCAGGGTCGAACAAGTGAATTTTGTCATGGGCGATGGCTAACCAAAGCTCCTCGCCAACTCGGAGCGATCGCTCAGGAGGAACCCGCACTTGCATCCGCACCGCCGGAGCATCCGTCAAACAAACCCCCAAATAAGTTTCGTGTCCCAAAGCCTCTACAATTTCCACTTGTACCGAAAGATTTTTGGTAGCCGGAGGGTTAATGCTCAGATGTTCCGGCCGAATGCCCAAAATTAGCCCTCGCCCGTCATATTGTTGTAGACTTTTTGCCCAAATATCGGGTAAAGTAAAGCGAAATTGCGGGTGAGAAATCAACAGCGGAGCACTAAATTCCACCGCCAAAAAATTCATCGGCGGAGAACCGATAAACTCAGCAACAAACAAATTAGCCGGCTTGTTGTAAAGCTCTAGAGGTCGAGCTACTTGCTGAAGCTGACCTCTATTCATAATAGCAATTCGATCGCCCATCGTCATCGCCTCAGTTTGGTCGTGAGTTACATAAATAGTTGTAGTTCGCAATTGTCGCTGCAACTGCACAATTTGCGATCGAGTTTCCGCCCTCAATTTCGCATCAAGATTCGATAGCGGTTCGTCCATCAAAAAAACTTCAGGATTTCGAGCCATCGCCCTACCCAAAGCGACCCGCTGCTTTTGCCCTCCCGAAAGTTGTTTCGGCAAGCGATTTAAAAGAGATTCTATTTGCAATAATTCAGCTACCTTCAGGACTCGTTCTCCTACGGCCTTTTCCCGTTCCGATAAATAGCGCAAACCCGGAGGCAGCTTGCGAGTCGCTCCTCCTAAAAAATCCTCAAACAAAGGGTAATTTAGAGGATTTTTAAAATAATTAGAAGGTAAATCATTAATAACTTCTTCTATCTTATTCCTAATTTTTTCTATCTGCTGAATGCTTCCTTCTTCTCCTTGTATCTTCCCCGTTATTTCTTCTACTTTCTTCCCTCTTCCTTCTTCCTCCTTCCTTCTTCCTTCTTCCTTCTTCCTTCTTCCTTCTTCTTTCTCCCTTTCCGAGCGGCGCAATCCAAAGGCGAGATTATCGTAAACTGTTAAGTGAGGATAGAGAGCATAATTTTGAAAGACCATAGCGATATCTCGGTCTTTAGGAGGCAAATCGTTAACCAGCCGATCGCCAACCCAAATATTGCCGGCCGTCAAAACTTCCAAACCGGCGATTGCTCGCAGCAAAGTGCTTTTTCCGCAGCCAGAAGGCCCCACCAGCACCATGAATTCCCCATCTTCGACCGTTAGGTTAATGCGCCGCAAAACGCTGTTAGACGAAGGGCGATCGGCTAGAGGCGAGACACTTTCTGCGAGGGTGTTTGCTTCTTTTTCCTGTTCTCCTTGGCGGAGCGGAAAACTTTTGTAGATATTTTCTAATACAACTTGCGCCATTAAACAATTTTAGATTTTAGATTTTAGATTTTAGATTTGGGATGTTGAAGTCTGATGCTCGGGGGGAAGAAGTCTTGCAAGAAGAATAATTCCCCATTACCAATGCCCAATGACCAATGACTATTGACTGCTGATAACTTTGATAATTTTTTCACCTGGATTGAGGTCAAAAACTCGATCGCCCGCAGCATCTTTCCCCCAAAAAGCTATAGCATCAATAGCCGATCTCAGCAGGCGGCCTGAATTAGTAAAAAGTTTGACATCCGTACCCGGAACAGCCGGCAGCAAGCCAACCAAAGCATCTTTAGGCTCTGCGAAGCGAAAAGCTTGAGTACCAATTTCGCCGCGGTTAGTAAGTCTGACAGAACCCGCAGGCATTCGTTTTGCCCAACCCAACTCAGAAATTAGCACCAGACTGTCTTCCGGGTCGAGAGTGATACAACCCACCAACTCTTCGTGCTTCCGCAACCTGGTTACTTGAGAACCCTGGGCGCTTCGGCCCATTGGCGGCAGTTGTTCGTCATCAATCTCAAACCGGAGGACTCGGCCTCCTGAAGTTGCGATCGCCACTTGCTCGCCGACTTTACCCAGACTCGCGCAGCGCAGCCGATCGTCCTCCTTGAGTTTAACAACAGTAACGCCACGATTAGTCAAATCAGCAAATTCCTGCATCGGCAAGCGCTTAATTTTCCCTTGCTGAGTCAGAGTTACTAAATCTGCCGCTTCCGAATTTTCCGGCAAAATAAAGTGTGCAACTGTGATTTCCGAAAAAGCGCGACCGGCACTTTCTTTAGTAGCACTAGGCGACAACAAACTAACGATCGGTGTTCCCCGGTCTTTGGCGCTACTACTAGGAATATCAGCCACTTTCAGCGGGTAAGCTTTGCCGTTAGGAGTTAAGACAACCAAAGTGCGATCGGTTTTCGTCAGATTTGCCGTCACAATAAAATCTTCATTTTTTTCTAAAGCTGAAACCGATTTTTCGCGACTTTTCGAGCGTGGCTTTTCCCCAGTCGGCAAGCGTCGCACATACTGCTTGTGCGAAAATTCAACAATAGTTTCCTCTGCCTCTAGAACGGGCAATAAGTTCGGCTGAATGGTTGCCGGCGACAACTGCTTCACCCCAGAATTTTTCTTACCAGCAAATTGTGATTCGGCGTTTGCTACGCGTGCATTTCCATTGGCGAATTTAGTGCGGCGTGGGTCAGCGTACTTGCGTTTGAGCGAGCGAAATTCCTTCTTTAAAGCCTTCAAAAGTTCGCGCCTGTCGCTCAACAACCGCTGCAATTCTTGAATATTAGCCATCAACTCATCAAACTCAGACTGCAAATTTTGCCTTTCCAAACCAGTCAGTCTACGCATCGGCATCGCCAAAATCGCATCAGCTTGACTTTCGCTCAAATTGAGGCGAACTTGCAAAGTTTGCTTAGCAGTAGAGCCGTCAGGAGAATTTCTGAGAATGTCGATCGCTGTATCGAGATTTGTCAAAGCCAACATTAAGCCTTGGACAATATGACAGCGGCGTTCTGCAGCTTGCAACTCGTAATTGTAGCGGCGGGTAAGAGTCACTTCCCGGAAATCCAGAAATTCCTGCAACAATTGTCTCAGGGTCAACTGTCGCGGTTGACCGTTGACAATTGCCAGCAAAATCGCGCCAAAATTTGTTTGCAGGTCTGTTTGTTGGTAAAGGCGAGCGAGAACCGCTTCTGGGGTAAATTCCCGCTTGAGTTCAATCACCACTCGAATGCCTTCGCGATCGCTCTCGTCACGCAAATCAGAAATACCGTCCAGGCGGCCAGCATTGACCAACTCCGCCACCTTTTCAATCCAAGCCGCCTTATTTACCTGAAACGGAAACTCCGTCACCACGATCGCCGTTTTAGTACGCACCTTGCGATTACCTGGCACCTCTTCCACCCCCGCCACACCCCTGACCGCAATGCTGCCTCGACCCTTAGTGTAGGCGTCAACAATGCCCTCTGTAGCGACGATTTCCCCTCCGGTTGGAAAATCCGGGCCCGGAATCAGTTCTATTAACTTCTCGTCCGATAGTTCCGGGTTTTCAATCAAAGCAATTAAACCGTCTACCACCTCCCCCAAATTGTGCGGCGGGATATTAGTTGCCATCCCCACAGCAATGCCCGTACAGCCGTTGAGTAACAGAAACGGCAACTGAGCAGGCAGCGCCGTCGGTTCCTGCTGCGAATTGTCAAAGTTACCAGTAAAATCAACAGTTGCGTCGCCGACTTGGGTTAGCATAGCTTCGTGGGCGATCGGCGCTAGCCTCGTTTCCGTATAGCGCATAGCAGCCGCCGGATCGTTGTCCACCGAACCGAAATTGCCGTGACCCGCCAGCAAAGGATAGCGGCTCGAAAACTCCTGAACCATACGTACCAGAGCGTCGTAAACCGATTGGTCGCCGTGGGGGTGATATTTTCCCAAAACATCTCCAACTACCCGGGCGCACTTACGGTAAGGTCGGTCTGGCGTCAGACCGAGTTCGTGCATCGCATATAAAATTCGACGGTGAACTGGTTTTAAACCGTCGCGGACATCAGGCAAAGCTCGCCCGACGATCACACTCATGGCATATTCGAGGTACGATTGCTGCATCTCGGCGTGCAGAGGCGTAGAAATTACTTGCCCGGAAAGTAGGTTGAGTTGTTTAGCCATGAGTCCTTGTGTCCGTTAATTCCTGAGTGAAAACAGCCTCTGTCAATAATGCCGAGGTTCCCTGTCTCGATTTAAAAGCCTTTGCCGCAGGCGAACCGAAAGTTCGATTCAACCGCCCAGTTGAAGAATAAAAATAAACTTAACTTGTGAAAGCAGAATCAGAGTCCCGAAGACGGGCAACACTTGCCTCTTACTCTCCACTCTTACCCTAACCTCTATGTTGCCTTCATTTGCGCCTACCTGTCTATTTACCTTCTGCCGTGAGAAGGTTGATTCACAGGAGAACACGGAAGGCCAGAAACTCAGAACGTAGTGAGGCTGTAGCTCTTCCTAGGAAAGCATCACGAAGGACTTGAGTCCCCGTCAATCTATGATAGAATTTAATTGCAATTAGGAATAACCTTCTACACGAAGAAATATTTTATTCAGGAGAAACCCCAGATTGATCTCGTCTCAGTACAGTCGTAGCGTGGATCAAGCAGCAATGGTAGACGATCGAGCTTACCCTATTTTGCCCAGCGTGATGGACTTAGAAAGTCTTAAAAAAGAAAAGTAAGCGGAATTGGAATACCTCTGGTACTGGTACTTGTTCTGATCGTGTAGAGGCGTCTGGACTATGAGTGAAGTCCAAGTTTTGGACTTATTCAACCATAGGGCGTGGCCGTGACTCGCTGAGAGTGTCAAAAATGCCGATATTGATGAATTCATCAGTCAAAAGCTCTCCTGGCTATATCTCTTAGTCTGACATCCCCTTGATGAACGGAAGCGTCAATATTTTAAGCCGTTTTGAGGGGTTAAAACTGAGAATTAGGAATCTCCAACAATCCCCGCCAATCCCCGCTCAATTCGCTACTCCGAATGCTGTGGCGACGGGATTATTTGAATAAACAGGGCTTGATTCTAATGAGGAAGAAGGAAAATAATTATCACACATTCCCGAATCTAATATCAGTTCAAAAAATAATGCAACTGTAGGCCCGCGATCCAAACTGATATCCAGTCAATCAGTTCCCATCTAAAATCTAAAATCTAAAATCTAAAATCTAAAATGGTAGAAGCCGGAGGCTAGACCGAAAGAGAGGATACTATAAGTCCAGGACGCACGGCTAGTCAGAAACCGGGTTTTTTCATAGCAATAGTTCGTTATAGCCCGCCGAAACGAGCAAAAACCTGGTTGCGAGGCGTCGTCCATGCGTCCTGGATTGTACTAGAAACCTGCTACCTGAGAATCTTGAGACTCTCACCACTGTCAGGTCTAGTTATAAAAAAGAACTAAACTGTCTGTGTGTAGTAGTCTAAATGATGGTACTGGATGCTTCTAGGCATCTGTAAACCGTCTCACAGCTAGTGGCTCAAGGATATACATACGGGTTTTGCAGGGTTCCCGGCTGATGGCGCTAAAAACTCTGCATTTTTGACGGGGAATGTAGTCCCCGTCTCGTGTTCCTCTTTGGACTAAAGTCACAAAGTTTCTATACTTCCCATATTTATTTATGAAAACCGTTCTGATTGTAGAGGACGATTTGGTTAATGCTCGGGTTTTTTCCAAAATTCTGACTAAGCGGGGGGGCTTAGCCGTGAAGCACACGGAAAATGTTGAAGAGGTGATGCAGATTGCTGCCAACGGCGAAGCTGATTTGATTTTAATGGATGTGTCTCTTTCGCGCAGCGTGTACCAGGGCAAATCTGTTGACGGCATTAAGATTACTCAACTGCTCAAGGCTGACCCGCAAACGGCCTCGCTGCCGATTATTTTGGTGACTGCTCACGCGATGGCTGGTGATAAAGAAACATTTCTGGATCAAAGCGGTGCCGACGGTTACATCTCTAAACCTGTGGTAGACCATCAAGAGTTTGTTAATCAAATCAAGGCTTTGCTGCCTGATTGAGTGAACCATATATGCAGAAGGAATAAGAAGGAAGAAGGAAAAAGGAAGAAGGAAGAAAGAATTGTTTGTTTGAACAAACAAACAATTAAAACTCTAGAATTACAAAGTTTGCTTAAACTCTGAATCTTCCTTCTTCCTTCTTCCTTTCGATGTCCCCTCGCACCATGCGATGAGTTCGGACTTGTAATTTGTGAGGAAAAATTTGAGTTTTTTCAACTCATGAAATCGGAGGGTGCGTTGCGGCGAGGAACCAAATTATCCTCAGCGAGCGCAACGCTGTTCACTCATTCATGCAATCTCAAAACTATGATTAGTCTTCGTCCTCATCGAAGTCAAAACCGATATCATCATCATCGTCAACATCAGGTCCCAAGGCGTCATCATCAGTCTCAGCGACAAAATCGTCCTCATCAACCTCAACTTCCTCAAAATCCTCATCAGGCTCAAGATCCGACCCGCGCCCGATCTCAAAACCGCTCTCGATCGTATAAGCGCGGCGCGCAGTGCGGTCATCAAGTACCACATCCTCCTGTAAATCGTGGATGTCGTCATCAAACACAGCACCATCAAAACCCGCATCCTGCACCCCAGCATCCTCATAGGCATTGAACCCAGTACCAGCAGGAATCAGGCGGCCGATAATCACATTTTCCTTGAGCCCGCGCAGCCAGTCAGACTTACCTTCGATCGCAGCCTCAGTCAACACCCGCGTAGTCTCCTGGAACGAAGCAGCGGAAATAAAGCTATCAGTATTCAGCGAAGCCTTAGTAATCCCCAGCAACACCGGAGTATAATCCGCCGGCGCTCCACCAGTAATTGACATCGCCTCATTCACCTGCTCAACCTGCCGCAATTCTACCAACTCGCCCGGGAGCATAGTAGTATCGCCGCCATCTTCCATCCTGACTTTGTTGGTCATCTGGCGAACAATCACCTCGATGTGCTTGTCGGAAATATCCACGCCCTGAGACTGATAAACCGACTGCACCTCATTCACCAAAAACGTCTGCACCTGTTGGAAACTCTCCAAGGCAGCCTCAAAAGTAGACTGCCGCTCTTTGAGTACCTGGAAGAATACCTCCAGAATTTCGTGAGGATTAGCAGGCCCGTCGGTCAAAGCTTCCGCGACGCCTACGCGCTGTCCGTCGGAAACGATCGGGTTTTGACCAGGCAACAAAGGATACTCCTCAATCCGGCCATCATCCTCAATCACCGCAAGTTCCACAACATCGTCATCCGTAACCACGCGAGCCGTCCCCGGCCGCTTGGCTAAAATACAAGCTTCCTTCGGCTTCCGCCCTTCAAGAAGTTCCTCAATCCGTGGCAAACCCTGAATGATATCCCCAGTCTTTGCCCGCTCAAACACCAGAATCACCAAATTGTCACCCCGCTGCACCAAGTCGCCGTCGTCTACGTGCAGCACAGCACCAGCCGAAACGCGGTAAGGACGAGCCACCCTGAGCAAGAGTTTCGCCGGTTCGGTCTCCGACGCAGGTACAACCTTCACAACTTGGCCGGATTCTTCGAGAACAACCCCCGGAGCTATTTCGGTACCAGCCACCAGCAGTTGACCCGGACTCACATCCGGCGTACCCGCCACAGAGATCGAAATAGAATCCGCATCTCGCATCACCAACAGTCGGCGCACTGGTTCGCCATGCCCCTCACGGATGCCTCGAACGATACCCGCTTCTTTGCAGAGAATCTCGGTGCGGGCGACTACTGCCCCAGGCGCGATCGACTGCCCATCTTCGACCAACAGCCGCGTGTGGGTGCTGCCCTGAGTCGGATCGGCAGATACGTCACGCCGAATCACCAGCGATTCCAAAATCACTAACTGCAAGCGGAAAGTCTTGGAAGCTCGATCGCCTCCATCGGCTACTGTCATCGCCAATTCTTGCGACTCCGTACCGTCTTCAGGCGAACCCCAAGCTGGTCCCGAACCGTCCGCCCCAAAAGCCGTAGCATCGTCCTCATCCGGCAGCAGCTCGATATCCGCCGCCAGTTGCGGAGCTCCCGAACCAATTTCCAAGATAAGCTGAGTCCGCAGCAGTTCCAATCCCTCGACAGATTTGACGCGCTCCCCATCCTTATAAGGAAGTCGCTGCACCGCTTTCAAAGAGATCGACTCATTCAGCGCCGTCTGAGAAGGCACAGGTGGCTTATCCGGCACCGGAAACTCCACCACAGGCCGTAGCAGCAAAGCCGGGCCCTCGGGAGTTTCGATATACTCCGCATAGCCCAACTCTTCGGCAACCAAGCCGGGGAAAATTTCTTCACCGGCGTTGACGATTTGACCTTCTCCCAATGTTAGCGGCGGGCGGTCAACTACATGGAGTGTGCCCGGTTTGATCACAATTTCCCGGAGGATGTCATTTTTCTGAGTGATTTCCACTGCCCCGCTGGTTTGGCAGAAAATATCCTTAACGACTTCTGTACCGGCCTCAACGTACTGGCCGTCTTCCACCAGCAGCAATGAAATATCTTTATTTACCTCGTGGCACTCTTCCGGTATCCAGAGCAGAGTGCCGCCTTTAACGACTTCGTAGCCAAGTTTAGCTTTGCCGCGCTTGTGGACTTCCACCCCCCCGTACTTGACAATACCCCCTGTAGCTGTGCGGTAGCTGTCGTCGAGCAGTTCCGCCACCACTTCCCCGTTAATCACTTTGCTCCCAGGAGCCGTCTTGAGGGAAAACCGCTGCTTAGAAGATGTTTCGATGGTGTAGTGGTCCCGGCCGCCTGCACTTTCTGCCCGCACGACTGCTTGGTCGAGCAGGACTTGGGCGGTGATAATTTCGATTTCTCTGGGGTCAGCGATGCGGACTACACCGCCGTGTTCGGAGACGAGTTTAGTTTCGGCAATCACGCTTTCGGCCGGAATGCGATCGCCATTTTTCACCGCCGGTTCGGCACCAGGGGGCAAGTTGTACACCTCTCCTGAGAGAATCCAAATCAGCCCGCCTTTGCTGGCTGTGCGGGTTGTGTTCCCTTGGCGGTCGGTTTTTTCTTCAGGCACCAAATCAGCAAATTTGGCTTCTCCGGCTAAGTCGGAAGCCACGTCTGTAGTCACTTTTTCAGTGGTTTTGCGGGCGGCGCGACCGACGATCGGCACTTCTGCCAAAACTTGACCGGGAATGGCGCGCTGTCCGTCTTTGACCATCAGAGTAGAACCCTGGACGATCGCCAATTCGATTTTCAGTTTTTGATTTTTGGCGCCGGATTTCCCTTCTTCAAATCCGTCGCCCTCAAATACAAGTTTGCCGTTGTTTTCTGCCACCAGTGCTTCTTCGCCGTGTCTGGTGCGGAACGACCGAGTACGCAAGTTCTTGAATTTCACTACGCCCGGGAAGGGTGCGCGTTCTTGTTTGGCGACTTCTCCAGTGAATACGCCGCCGGTGTGGAAGGTACGCATGGTGAGCTGGGTTCCCGGTTCCCCGATCGACTGAGCTGCAATAATCCCGATCGCTTCTCCCATGTCCACCATTTTCAAGTGGGCGAGACTCCAGCCATAGCAGTGCTGGCAAACCGATCGGGTAGATTCACAAGTCAGGGGCGATCGTAAATACACCTCTGCGACCCCAGAATTACCAATTTCCGTCGCCAACTCCTCGGTAATTGGCTGATTTCTGACGGCTTTTTCGCTGCCGTAAGACACGATTTCCCCGGTTTTGGGGTGGACCACATCTCTGGCGAACACACGTCCTAGCAGCCTGTCCTTGAGGGGAATCAGCACCGTTGCTCCGTCCGTCATCGGTCGTACTCGAATTCCCCGCTGGGTGCCGCAGTCTACTTCCCGCACAATTACGTCTTGGGACACATCCACCAAACGGCGAGTCAAATAGCCAGAGTCTGCCGTCCGCAACGCTGTATCTACCAAGCCTTTGCGCGCGCCGTAGGAAGAGATGATGTATTCGGTAACGGTGAGTCCTTCGCGGAAGTTGGTTTTAATTGGCAAGTCGATGATTTCGCCTTGGGGGTCAGCCATCAATCCGCGCATTCCGACTAGCTGGCGCACTTGAGAAATGTTTCCCCGCGCACCGGAGAAGGCCATCATGTAGACCGAGTTTAGGGGGTCTGTGGCTCGGAAGTTTTTGACTACTTCGTCTTTGAGGTCTTCTGAGGTGCTGTTCCAGGTATCGATTACTTTTTGGAAGCGTTCGACTTCGGTGATTTCGCCTCTGGTGTATTTTTGTTCGGTGATGCGGATTTCTTCTTCGGCTGCATCGAGGAGCGATCGTTTTGACGGGGGCACTTGCAAATCGTCTACGCTAATCGAAACTCCCGCTCGTGTCGCAAAGCGGAAACCCAAGTCTTTGAGTTTATCGGCCATTTGCGCTGTACGGGCCGTTCCGTAGTGCATGAAAGACCAAGAGATTAATTTTTTGAGCTGACCTTTGTCAACAACTCGATTGCGAAAAACAATTTCCTTATTTTCTGTCATTTTTCTGAGTAGTGGTAATTGGTAACTTTTACTGCCGTTCGACTTCGGTTCCCCTGAGCGAAGCCCAAGGTTTCAGAACGTAGCCGAAGTATTGGTAATTGGTAAGTGGTAATTGGTAATTGATAAGTACAGCGGCGGGAAAAAACAACAAGCATTTTGTTTGTAGGGGCTGGTTTAGCGTATAAGGAATAGAGCTAAGCTAGGAGATGAATTGACTCACCTGCCCTTCCCCTAATAAAGTTTATTTGCACCTACCTAGTTAATTAGGTAATTGGTAACTTTTACTGCCCTTAGACTTTGCTCAGTTACCACGTCACTGAAGTATTTGTAAGTAGTAATGGGTGAATTTTCCGGTTTCAATCACTATTACTTGTTAGCGATCATTTTTCAGTTATTACCCATTACCTCTTACCCATTACCCCTTTCTAATTGTTAATTACCGATTCGATGGTTTGGTGATAGATAATCCGGCCCGGAGTAGTGCGAATGAACTGATTGAGTACCTTACCCTCTCCGTCTTCCCGAACCCGGCGGAACTTGTATTCTTTCGTCACGATACCGTCGCTAGAGCGTTCCACCTTCAGCGGTTCTCCTTCGGGTTCTGTGTTTTCTATGGCGCCTTGAAATCTCACCCACACATAAGAGTGCAAGTCAACGACTCCTTGTTCGTAAGCTACAACCGCGTCGGTAAGGTTGGAAAAATAGTGACCGGCTCCTTTTTGAGCGTCAGGATTTTCGGCTGTCAAGTAATAGCAACCGAGCACCATATCTTGAGAAGGAGTAACGATCGGTCTTCCGGTTGCCGGCGACATAATGTTGTTAGAAGCCAGCATCAGCAAGCGCGCTTCCGCCTGAGATTCCAGAGACAACGGCACGTGCACGGCCATTTGGTCACCGTCAAAGTCAGCGTTAAAAGCCGGACAGACTAGCGGGTGAAGCTGAATCGCCCTCCCGTCCACCAAAATCGGCTCAAAGGCTTGAATCCCCAAACGGTGGAGGGTCGGCGCGCGGTTTAGCATTACCGGGTGCCCTTCAATCACCTCCTGAAGCACGTCCCAAACACTGGGATCGTTGCGCTGGATCAGTTTTTTGGCAGCTTTGATGTTGTTGACCAATCCTTGACGGATCAAGCGGTGGATGACGAAAGGCTGGAAAAGCTCGATCGCCATTTCCCTCGGCAAACCGCACTGATGAATTTTCAGTTTCGGCCCCACCACAATCACCGAACGCCCGGAGTAGTCAACCCGTTTCCCCAGCAAGTTTTGCCGGAAGCGGCCTTGTTTCCCTTCAATGATGTCAGAAAGCGACTTCAGCGGGCGGTTGTTTGCCCCCACCACTGTCCGGCCTCGGCGACCGTTGTCAATCAGCGCATCCACAGCTTCTTGCAGCATCCGCTTTTCGTTGCGGATGATAATCTCCGGCGCCAGAATTTCTTGGAGTCTGGCCAAGCGGTTGTTGCGGTTGATTACTCTCCGGTAAAGGTCGTTGAGGTCGCTCGTTGCAAAACGCCCGCCGTCTAGCTGCACCATCGGCCGCAAGTCGGGGGGAATCACCGGAATCACATTGAGCACCATCCAATCGGGTTGAGATCCCGTAGCGATGAAGTTGTCAATTACCCGCAAGCGTTTAATTAACTTTGCCCGTTTTTGACCTTTAGCATTAGCAATATCTTCCCGCAACTTTTCCGCTTCACTTTCTAGCGGAATATTTTGCAGCAAAACTTGCAAAGCTTCAGCACCAATCCCCACTTCTACGCCCGTCAGTGTGGAATCTTCGCTGTAAAGTTCGTCTTCTATTTCCAGCCAAGCATCTTCGGTTAGCAATTGCTTGTATTGCAGTTTTTCGGCATTACCCGGATTCAGCACAACGTAGGCGTTGAAATAGACGATTTGTTCGACATCTCGTAGCGGCATATCTAAAAGAATAGCCATGTAACTCGGGATGCCTTTGAGATACCAAACGTGAGCTACTGGAGCTGCTAATTTGATAAATCCCATGCGATGGCGGCGGACGCGAGATTCAGTGACTTCTACACCGCATCTTTCGCACACAATGCCTCTATGGCGAACTCGTTTGTACTTGCCACAATGACATTCCCAATCTTTTGCAGGCCCAAAAATGCGCTCGCAAAACAAGCCATCCATTTCAGGTTTTAACGTGCGATAATTTATGGTCTCCGGTTTTGTCACCTCTCCAGTAATCTGACCGTTGGGTAAAGTTCTCTCTCCCCACTGTCGAATTCTTTCTGGTGAAGCTAACCCAATCTTGACGTAATCAAAGCGTTGTTCTATTTTAGCCATTCTTGACTCCAATTAATAATTTACAGTCGATTATTTGTGGTTGTTTATTTTTTTTGTTGCTTGTTTCAAGGCTTAAATCAATGTTATACTCCTCTATATGTGACGTGGTTTTTAATATCAGAGATAACACTTGACGAGACTCCAAAGTCATCAGCGATTTTAGAGATTAATTCTCTACCTCTAATTCTTTTTCGTACCTCAAGAGCTTGCTCGAAAGTCAATTTGCGATCGAGATACCCACCCATTCGAGGAACTGGAACCTCTTCGCCTGCTTCCTTCCAAGTGACGTGATACTTAATATCGTGTATGGTTTTGCGACCAACACTGTATTCCTGAGCTACATCCTTCACTCTCTCACCTGCTGCTAGTTTTTGCCTAATTTCTCGCACCTTTTCCCAGTCTAATTTGGCATTGGAAAGGGGATGACTTTTGCCTTGAGTGCGTCCTTTCTTAGAAGCATCTAATAAATTTTGAGTGCGAGTTCCACCCCAAAGATGTTCTGGATTAATACAACTGGGATTATCGCAGGTATGACAAGCATCCATCGAAGTCGGAACTTCACATCCTAATTTCTCTGCTAAAACAGCACGAGTAACTGATTGGGATTTCCCATTTTTAAAGTACCTGCCATAACCACCTTGACCATCCTTTGCACCTTGAAAAATTATGCATCCGCTGTCTTGAATTTCTCCTACAAAACCGGGGGGAACTGTAGTGAAGTTATGGGGAATTTTTGCCTGAAGTATCTTAGTAATAGTGTCATACTGTACGCCATACTCTTTTATTAGGTGGCTTTTGATGGTTCCAGCTAAATATTTACGCTGAATTTCCCGCAGTTGTTCGATAGAGAGTTGGCCAATACCCGGAATACTTTTGCGTCTGGGAGTTTTGCGCTCGCGCCCCATCATCTGCTGCGTATTCTCAGCCGCAGTTCCAGCTACGAGATGTGCTGGGTTGATGCAGCTTGGATTGTCGCAGATGTGGCAACCAAAATAACCGGAATCTAGAAATCCTGGTATTTTTGATTCGAGCACTAATCGGTGGACTAATACCGTTTTGCCCTGGATCCACTTGCGCCCGTAACCATTTTTCAGCTTGCTCCCTTGCCAGTTAATACAGCCTGTCGCCCGGTCAAATTCTCCTTCTATTCCTGGGACAACTGTTACAATAGTCATGTCAGCGTCTCTCCTGTTTAGAGCGTTGATTCGCCTCAGCAGTGTTCGTACCACTGCTGAGGCATTTTAATTTGAGATTGTCGATTAAAGATTCAAGAATTGAATGCTGTCAAAAAATCTTTAATCTTTAATCTTTAATCTTTAATGCCTAATCCTCGTCAAGTTCGTCACGAGAAAGCGATTCGTAAGTAGGCCGGGAGGGCGATCGCTTGCCCCCAGCATCTGCCATCAAATCCACCTCAACGTGCTCGCTGCCCTCGTCGGACGTATTCACCTTGTGCACAGCAATATCCAAGCACAAAGACTGCAACTCCCGCATCAGCACCTTGAAAGATTCCGGCGTACCGGGGCGCGGAATAGCTTTGCCTTTGACGATCGCATTCAGCGCTTCATTCCGTCCCTGCATATCGTCCGACTTCACAGTCAGCAACTCTTGTAAAGTATAAGCTGCGCCGAACGCTTCCAGAGCCCAGACTTCCATTTCTCCGAACCGCTGACCCCCCTGCTGCGCTTTGCCGCCCAAAGGCTGCTGCGTTACCAGCGAGTAAGGGCCTGTGCTGCGGGCGTGGATCTTATCGTCTACCAAGTGCACCAGCTTCAGCATATAGGCGATGCCGACTGTGACGGGGCGATCGAACGGTTCACCAGTTCGGCCATCGTAGACAATCGTCTTGCCGGGGTGCTTTTCATTAAACACCCAAGGCTTGCCGGTTTTTTCGCGCGCCTCCTGTAACTTGCCGTGTACGGTTTCCCGCGACTTTTCAGCGCCGTGCATTTCATCAAAAGGCACCATCTTGAACCGCATCGACAAATTTTCGCCCGCCCATCCCAGCAAACACTCAAAAATCTGACCCACGTTCATCCGCGACGGTACGCCCAAGGGATTGAGCACTATGTCAACCGGAGTCCCGTCGGGCAAATAAGGCATATCCTCCATCGGCAGAATCCGGGAAACAATACCCTTATTCCCGTGGCGGCCGGCCATTTTGTCGCCGACTTGAATTTTCCGCTTTTGAGCTACGTAGACGCGGACGACCATGTTGGCGCCGGGGGGCAGTTCGTCGCCCTGTTCGCGGGTAAACACCCGCACGTCCACCACGCGGCCTTTTTCGCCGTTAGGGACGCGGAGGGAATTGTCGCGCACGTCGCGGGCTTTTTCGCCGAAGATTGCCCTCAGCAGTTTTTCTTCTGGCGGTTGGTCGGATTCGCCCTTGGGGGTGACTTTGCCGACTAGGATGTCGCTGGCTTCTACCCAGGCACCTTTGCGGATAATGCCCTGTTCGTCTAGCTGGCGCAGCGCGTCTTCGCCGACGTTAGGAATTTCGCGAGTGATTTCTTCGGGGCCGAGTTTGGTTTGGCGGGCTTCGATTTCGTATTTTTCAATGTGGATCGAAGTGTAGACATCTTCGTACACCAAACGCTCGCTAATTAGCATCGCGTCTTCGTAGTTGTAGCCTTCCCAAGGCATATAAGCTACGAGGATGTTGTGGCCGAGGGCGAGTTCTGCCCCTTCGGTGGAGGAACCGTCGGCGAGCACTTGACCTGCTACGACTCGATCACCCTCATAAATCAGCGGACGCTGGTTTAAACAAGTATCTTGGTTAGAACGCTGATATTTTTGCAGTTCGTGTTCGATGCAGCCAGCATATTTTTGCTTCCAAACCGAGGGCTGTTTGACTTTGAGATCGTCGTATTCCTTAATCAGGAAATGTTCTTCGCTGGAATTAGATTCGGCATCCTCAGCTAGGGGTTTGACAATAATCCGGGTAGCGTCGATGTAAATCACCTCGCCGTCGATCCGGGAAACCACAACCATCCCGGAATCTCGCGCCGCCTGAGCTTCCAAGCCCGTACCGACGAGGGGCCGTTCTGGTTTCAATAGCGGCACAGCTTGCCGCTGCATATTCGATCCCATCAGAGCTCGGTTGGCGTCGTCGTGTTCCAAGAAGGGAATCAGCGATGTCGCGACGGAGACGATTTGCACGGGCGAAATCGCCATGTAGTCCACCTGCATCGGAGTGGTGGTAGTAAATTCTTGGCGGTAGCGGACGGCTACGGTTTCGCCCAAGAGGTTGTTGTTTTCGTCGAGGCTGATGTCTCCGGGGGCGACGCGCAAATCGTCTTCTTCGTCGGCTGTCATGTAAACAGGGGCTTTGTCGCGCAGCACCCGTCCTTTTTCTACTGGATAAAAAGGAGTTTCAATGAAGCCGTAGGGGTTGACGCGGGCGTGGGTTGCCAAGGAACCGATCAGACCGGCGTTGGGGCCTTCTGGTGTTTCGATCGGGCAAATCCGGCCGTAGTGAGACGGGTGAATGTCCCGCACTGCAAACCCGGCGCGTTCCCGAGTCAGGCCTCCTGGGCCCAAGGCGGAAAGCCGACGTTTGTGAGTCAGTTCTGCCAGAGGGTTGGTTTGATCCATGAACTGCGATAGCTGGGAGGAACCGAAGAATTCCTTGATTGCTGCTACCAGCGGTTTGGGGTTGACCAGAGAAGCGGGGCTGAGGGAGTCGGCATCCGAGACGGTCATTCTTTCGCGGATGATCCGTTCTAAGCGGTTGAGGCCGACACGTACTTGGTTTTGCAGCAGTTCTCCGACACTGCGGACGCGACGGTTGCCTAAGTGGTCGATGTCGTCGGTGGAGCCGATGTCGAATTCGAGGTTAATTAAGTAGTCGATCGCCGTCAAGATATCTTGGGATGTCAGTACCCGCATCGTATCCGGGACTGTCAATCGCAACTTTTTGTTGAGTTTGTAGCGACCCACTCGGCCCAAATCGTAGCGTTTGGGGTCGAAAAAGCGCGAGTTGAGGAGCTGTTCGCCGCCCGCCACGGTGGGGGGTTCGCCGGGACGGAGTTTGCGGTAGAGCTCCATCAAAGCTTCTTCTTCGCCGAATTGTCCTTCTTTCTCGATCGTTTTTTGGAAGTATTCCGGGTGCCGCAGGGAGTCGTAGATTTCGCCGTCGGTGAGTCCGAGGGCTTTGAGCAGAACCTGAGCCGATAGTTTGCGCGTTTTGTCGATTCTGACCCAGACTAAATCGTTTTTGTCTGTTTCAAATTTCAGCCAAGCGCCTCGGTTGGGGATGAGCGAGGCGTTGTAGGAACGGCGACCGTTTTTGTCGGTTTCCGATTTGTAGTAGACGCCTGGGGAACGCACGATTTGGTTGACAATCACCCGTTCCGCGCCGTTGATGATGAAAGTGCCGCGCTCGGTCATCAAGGGCAAGTCGCCGATGAAGACTTCTTGTTCTTTGATTTCCCCTGTTTCTTTGTTAATCAGGCGGGTGGGTACGTACATTTGCACCGAATAGGTGCTGTCCCTGCGCTTGGCTTCGTCCACATCATATTTGGGGCGTTTGAGTTTGAAGTCTTTGCCCATGAAGTGAAGTTCCAGCTTCCCCGTGTAGTCTGTAATCGGGGAGAAGCTGTCGAGTTCTTCGATCAGCCCGGCTTCTAGAAACCAGCGAAAACTTGCCCGCTGGATTTCGATCAAATCGGGCAAGGTGAAGGCGAATTCTGTGTAATCTTTAGTGGTCATGGGGGTCCTTTTTCCGCAGTGGCTCTAGCTTTTTACATGGCGCCAAGGCTGGGCTTTTTTACCTTGTTGCGTTTTTTTGATTGATTGTGTGAGAGAATTTATATGATGTTTTCGATCGCCTACCAACTGCTGCAACGGTTATTTTTGCGGGTTGCTCGCAGTATTTTTGTGCGGATTTTGGTTTCGATCGAGATGCTTTTAGCTCCGATCTCGTGGTTTTCCTGGGTAAATCCCCTACACTTTTGACTCCTAAAATTGACTTGACAGCTATGGCCAAATTGCTGAGGTTCCAAGTTTCTTCTGATGTGTAAGTTTGAGTGTGTAAGTTTGACGTATTGCGTGAAGTTGTGACCGATCCTGAAGGTTAGCGTACTCGCGTTGTGTTGGCCTCAAGCGGGCGACATCGCAGTCGCGGATACTAAGCCAACGCCCGATCGGTCAGTTCTTTTTATTATAGGACGCAAATCCGATCGCAACAGGCAACGCCAAAAGAATCTCCCATAAAGGATGAATCCGGTTTTTCGGGCATGATAGAAATGGGATTGTTCTGAGCGCGGGCTCCTAAATCGACCTGTTTTCCTCGTTTCTCTGTTCTGCTATAACTAAACTGAAAAGCCGAATAGCTGACAGGCATTTTCGGTGGTCTGCTGGGACAAAGTTAAGAGAGAAACTCCTCTCAATTTAGCAACTTGCTCCGCTACGTAGTAGACGTAGGCTGGTTCGTTGCGTTTTCCCCGCTGGGGTACGGGGGCGAGAAAAGGGCAATCTGTCTCGACTAGGATGCGATCGCTATTTACCATACAAGCTGATTCTTGTATTTGCAAGGCTTTTTTAAAGGTGACTGTTCCGCTAAAACTGATGTAGAAACCTAGGTCTAAAAACCACTGGGTTTCTTCGGGTGTGCCTCCCCAGCAGTGCATGACCCCGCGCACTGGCCCGCGTGTTTGCCAAAAGTTCCTCAGCATTTCGGCCATTGGGGCGGCGGCGTCGCGACAGTGGATAATGACTGGTTTGTCAAGTTCCTGGGCGATTGCAAGCTGTGCCTCAAACACTTTAAACTGGTGTTCTCGATCGTCAGCTTTATAAAAGTCCAGTCCGGTTTCGCCGATCGCCACTACCCTAGAGTCCGAATTCGCTAATTCCCTAATCTGGCTCGCCGTCTCGTCTGTCCACTTCTCGGCATCTAGGGGGTGGAGTCCAACCGCAAACGAGACTTCGGCAAACTGATTGGCGATTGCTTGAATGCCGGCAAATTCTTCTGGCTCTACACAAGAATGAACCAGCCGAACTACACCAGCTTCGCGCCAGCGTTCTCGAATGGCTTCTAACTCTGATTTGTAGGTCTCAAAGTTGATATGAACGTGAGTGTCGATGAGCTGCATGGGGGAAGCAGATTAGAGGTGATACGGGAAAGTCCTTGTGGGATAGGGCGAGGGGGGAGTGAGAGAGTCTGGGAGTGGGAGTGGGAGAGAGTGTGTGGGAAAAATCTTCCGTCTTCTTTCTTCCTTCTTCCTGCTTCACGCTTGACTTATTCACGCTTGACTTCTTCCCTCAACATCCATCCCTTCAATCTTGTACACTGCTTCGTTGGCGAACTTTCTGCTTCCTTAAGATGCTACCGAGGATGTTTCGTGCGGCTTGAGGGTTCTTGCCAAGCGGGACTTTTTGCGAGCGCCGTTGTTGCGGTGGAGTACACCTTTTTTGACAGCTTTGTCAATTTTGCTGTAGGCCTCAGACATTCGCTGCTGGACTTCTTGCATTAATTCCGGGCTGGGAGCTGCGGCGTACTTGTCTACGGCAGCGAAATACTTCTTCATCAAAGTTTTGACCGCTGACTTGTAAGATTTGTTGTACAAGCGGTTACGTTCGGCGATTTTGACTCGTTTGACGGCGGACTTAATATTTGCCATAGTTCAGTTGCTGGAAGTAGGTATTCATTGATACACCCTAGTCTCAAG
Source organism: Microcoleus sp. Pol11C2 (assembly GCF_036701505.1). Taxonomy (NCBI): domain Bacteria; kingdom Bacillati; phylum Cyanobacteriota; class Cyanophyceae; order Oscillatoriales; family Microcoleaceae; genus Microcoleus; species Microcoleus sp. Pol11C2. Next base: position 13,252 of record NZ_JAUBQX010000055.1, on the reverse strand, counting down.
ACAGTCTCAAGACACGGGGATTTTGAAGGACAACCTTTTCGGGATCGAGCCGCAAAAAGCTTGATTTTTAAAGGCGGAGTGAGACAGCCAATTTTCCATTAGCTCAGATTGAGCTGAGTCTGTGGCTACTTTTTGGCGACGCCCGCGCAATAATTTTTTATTGACTCATTTAACTGCCTGCTTTTTACCCCTGACCATACCCAAAGGTATGACACGGGTGTTACAGAGGCGTTTTGCGGTGTTTCCACCGTCACGAGTTAAAGTCACGGTTTCTTGCGCGCAATTTTTAAGTATACAATAATTTGGCGTTTTTATATAAAAAAATTATCAGGTGTGGGAAAAACTAATATAGCACCTATTCTGCTTAAAATCCAATTCTCTGAAAAATCCAAGTTAAGCTATAACAAAGAATACGGGTTATTTGGGCTTCGGCAAGAAGCACTTACCGAAGGTAGAAGGTAAAAAGTAGAAGGTAGAAGGTAGAAGACAGCCGGATCAGAAGGTAGAAGGTAGAAGGCAGAATCAAAATTCTCCCGCTCGAACACTCACCCTCTCGGATATTATCGGGGTCGGACACTCTTCCCCTCTGCGTTCCAACCCTCTTCCTGGGCACCTGGTTCTCTGGCGGGCAATTCCTAGAGAAGGTTGTGACTTGTCCTCAGTGTTGCAAAATCCTCGACAGAGATTTAAACGCTGCACTGAAGCCTTGGAAAATGCCGCGACTCTCGCGGTTTAAGCTTGTGGACTGGTGGTGGCTTAATTCTCTAGGAGAACCCCACAAAAATCCCCAATTGTCAAGCAAATGTTAGTGAAGTTATAGACGGCATTCCTAATCTCCATGCTGCGAATCATTACTCAGTGGGTTGAGGCACAAGCTGAACTGCGACGGATCTGCGATCGCACCCATGACGAACTTGTCGTTCACAAAGAAGCCACCGTGCGGGAGGTGCTGCAAGCTGTAAGGCGCAGAGGCGATCAGGCTGTGCTGCACTACACTGCTGAATTTGACCGCATGACCCTAAATGTGGAAGATTTACGGGTGAGCGGCGCCGAATTGGATGCTGCTTATCAGCAGGTGTCAAAAGAATTATTAAATGCCATCCGGCTGGCTTGCAAACAGGTAGAGGCGTTTCACCGACAGCGCGTCCCGAAGTCTTGGGTGCAGTTTGGCGATGACGAGATTGTTTTGGGCAAGCGCTACACGCCGGTTGATCGAGCGGGAATCTACATTCCTGGGGGTCAGGCGTCCTATCCAAGCTCGGTGATCATGAATGCGGTTCCTGCGAAGGTCGCCAAGGTTCCGAGACTGGTAATGTGTACTCCCCCCGGACAGGAGAAGAAAATGAATCCTGCGGTGCTGGTAGCGGCTCAGGAAGCGGGAGTTGATGAGATTTATCGGGTAGGCGGGGCGCAGGCGATCGCGGCTTTGGCCTACGGTACGGAAACTATTCCGAAGGTGGATTTAATTACTGGGCCGGGGAATATTTACGTCACCCTAGCTAAAAAACTCGTTTACGGGACTGTGGGGATTGATTCTCTGGCTGGCCCGTCGGAGGTGCTGATTATTGCGGATGGTTCGGCGAATCCCGTGCACGTGGCTGCGGATATGTTGGCTCAAGCTGAGCACGATTCGATGGCGTCGGCAATTTTGCTGACGGCGGATTCGGTGCTGGCTAGGAAAGTGGTGGCTGAGGTAGACAGACAGTTGGCAAATCACCCGCGCCGAACTTTAACAGAAAAGGCGATCGCCAACTATGGTTTAGTCGTAGTAGTTGACTCGCTCAAAGCCGCAGCGGAACTCTCTAACGAGTTTGCCCCGGAACACTTGGAATTGCAAGTTGCCGATCCCTGGGCTTTGCTCGACCAAATTCGCCACGCTGGGGCGATTTTCTTGGGCTGCTCGACGCCGGAAGCTGTGGGCGATTATTTGGCTGGCCCGAATCACACTTTGCCGACTTCTGGGGCTCCGCGCTATGCGTCGCCGCTGGGTGTCGAAACTTTTATGAAGCATTCGAGTTTGATTCAATATTCGCCTGCTGCACTTAAGAAGGTGAGTAAGGCGATTAATGTTTTGGCGGAAGCAGAGGGGCTTCCTTCTCACGCTGATTCTGTGCGGCTGCGGACTGAAAATGAGGGAAAGGGTGAGTTTTAGATGGTAGATTTAAGTAGATGATCGGCAAAATACAGAGGTAGTCAAAAGCGAGTGAAATGCAATGAAAGGAAGCAATTCTCTTGCGATTATGGTAGCTTTACATTCTGTGACCAGCGGCCCAGTTTATTTGCACCTACCTACTTACGCACTGCGGGCTTAAGAAACCCGGTTTCTTCAAGTATCTTGCTTAAATGACGCAATTATGTTAAGAAACCGGGTTTCTGGGTAGGTAATAATGATGTTGGTGGCAAGCGCGAAATTGTAGAAAGTAGGCGACAATCAACGAAATATTTAAAGTCTAAATATCTGAGATTTAAAGGTGCATGGTATTGAATACTGTTTTGGTAGCGATCGACAATTCAGAGCTTGCAGAACGGGTTTTGCAAGTTGTAGGACAATTTCAGCTAGAACCGACGGCAAAGGTGATTCTAGTTCATGTTGTGAGTTCTGGTACGTCGGATTTTGACGCGGTTGTCGATCGACCTCACGCTCAGGGAGATCAGATTGCTTACCGAGAGGTGGAGAAGTTACTGCAATCTTATCAGGAAAAGTTGCCTTGCCAGAGCGAATTGGAGATTGTTTCAGGAGTACCGGCAGAAGAAATTGTGCGTTTGGCTCATATCTATAAGGCGGATTTAATTGCGATCGGCTGTCGGGGTTTGACAGGTTTAAAGCGGATTTTGGAGGGCTCGGTGAGTGCTGAGGTTGTCGCTGAGGCTCCTTGTTCGGTGTTGGTGGTGCGCGCTAAGTAAGGGGAATTGAACCGCAGGGATGGACAGGCGAGACGCCTGTTCCAGGGAGATTTACAGTAGTTAAAAGTTGTAGGGTGTGTCAGCCAAGAGTTATTGAAGTCGCAGATAATATAACGAGAGCTGAGGCACCCAAATATAAATTTTTGTTGATTTAGAATGTTAATTGTTGTATAGATTTAAGACTCGTTTTGAAACAGCCGTTATGCTGTCAGCAGGATAAATGTTTGATGAGACATTGGCTTGAGTCTCTGGAAGACAGATAAGCGATCGTCTGGTAGATGTCGATCGCCTGTTAGGTATGTCTCGCAAAATCAACATCGATCTCATATGGTTGTGTAGTAAGATCCGCCAATAGTTCTACACTCTTTGTTTTATTACGATAGTTTGATAATTTCACACACTCAGATACAATTCGGTGTAGTCTGTCAAACCGTTAAAAAAGCAATTCCATTAAATTTTAGTAACTGCAAAGGCTATGACTAAAAAACCGCATCGCTTGGTTCCGCAAGTTCTGGCTGCTGGTTTGACCCTGTTTGGGGCGGCGGGTTGTTCTCCTGTCTATTTCAGTCAAGGACTTGCTGGGGCCAATCAAGGACATTTTAAGGGTGCTGTAGCTGATTATAATCCGAAGATCGACTTTAATGCCAACAATGCTATTGCCTATCGTTGGAGTGAGATCCAATATAAACCAGAGAAAAAAGAAGACTGGAGTACAGACGACTATTATAAATTAGGCTTTTTTCTCCTGTTTGCGGGGATGGCTGGTGTAGCTGTCTATTATAAACTAGCTCCTACATTCGCTGATACCTACAACAATCGGGGTTTAGCTAAGTATAAACTAGGAAAAATAAAAGAGGCACTCTCTGATTATAATCAGGCGATCGAGCTTAATCCCAAACTACCTTCTGCCTACTTAAATAGGGGTTTAACCAAGTCTCGCCTCGGGAAAAAAGAAGAGGCGTTATCCGATTATAATCAGGCGATTGACCTCGATCCTAAACGAGCTGCTGCCTACGTCGGTCGAGCTTTACTCAATCATGAACTAGGAAAAAAAGAAGAGGCGCTATCCGATTATACGAAGGCGATAGACCTCGATTCAAAACTAGATGTTGCTTACGTCGGTCGTGGTTTAGTCAAGTCTGACTTAGAGGAACAAGCAGAGGCAATAGCAGATTATACAAAGGCGATCGAGCTAAATCCCAAAGATGTTGGTGCTTACAAAAATCGGGGTTTAGCAAAGTTTAGTGTAGGAAGAATAGAAGAGGCGCTGGCAGATTATAATCAGGCAATCGCTCTCGATCCCAACGATGCTGATGCTTACAACAATCGGGGTAACGTTAAGTATGAACTAGGGGAAAAAGAAGAGGCACTGGCAGATTTTGTTAAAGCGAACAACCTGAATCCAAAATTAGCTGTTGCCTACTACACTCAGGGTTTAGCCAAGTATCGTCGAGGAAAAATAGAAGAGGCCCTCTCTGATTATAATCAGGCGATCAACTTGAATCCCAACTATGCTGATGGCTACAACAATCGTGGTTTAGCCAAGTATAACCTAGAAAAAATAGAAGAGGCAATCGCAGATTATAATCAGGCGATCGACTTGAATCCCAAATTAGCTGCTGGTTACAACAATAGAGGTTTAGCCAAGTCTCGCCTAGGAAGAATAGAAGAGGCGCTGGCAGATTATAATCAGGCAATCGCTCTAGATCCCAACGATGCTGATGCTTACAACAATAGGGGTAATGTGAAGTATGAACTAGGGGCAAAACAAGAGGCGCTGGCAGATTTTGTTAAAGCGAACGACCTGAATCCAAAATTAGCTGGTGCCTACTTTAATAGGGGTGTAGCTAAGTCTGAAGGGGCGGAAAAAGCAGAGGCGCTGGCAGCTTTTTCTAATGCGGTTAATTTGAATCCAAAATTAGCTGTTGCCTACTTATTGCGGGGTAATATCAAGTGTGAGATGGGCAATCAAGAAGAGGGGCTGGCAGATTTTCATAGGGCGATTCACCTAGATCCAAAATTTTCTGCTGCCTATGTCAATCGAGGTAATGCCAATTATGCCCTAGGGAAAATAGAAGAAGCGATCGCAGATCATACTAAGGCGATCCACCTCGAACCTAAATTTTCTGCTGCCTATGTCAATCGAGGTAATGCCAATTATGCCCTAGGGAAAATAGAAAAAGCGATCGCAGATTCTAATAAAGCGATCGCCTTGAATCCTAAACTAGCTGTTGCCTACGTCTTGCGGGGTTTAGCCAAGTCTGACCTTGGGCACAAAGCAGAGGCGCTGGTAGATTATAATCAGGCGCTCGAGCTCGATCCCAAATTAGCTGTTGCCTACAACAATCGAGGTGCTGCCAAGTCTGAGCTTGGGCAAAAAGCAGAGGCGCTGGTAGATTATAATCAGGCGCTCGACGTCAATCCCAAATTAGCTGTTGCCTATGTCAATCGGGGTAGTGCCAAGTCAGAGCTTGGGGACAAAGCAGAGGCGATCTCCGATTATAATCAGGCGATCGAGCTCGATCCCAAATTAGCTCTTGCCTACGTCGAGCGGGGTTATGTCAAGTACGATCTTGGAGAAAAAGAAGAGGCGATCTCCGATTATAATCAGGCGATCGAGCTTAACCCCAATTATGCTGATGCCTACTACAGTAGGGGTTTAGCTAACTCTGCCCTAGGAAAAACAAAAGAGGCTATCGCAGATCGTACTCAGGCGATCGAGCTTAACCCCAACTATTCTGATGCTTACCACACTCGGAGTGTAGCTAACTCTGCCCTAGAAACAGCAGAAGAAATACTCGTAGATTATACTCAGGCGATCGACCTTAATTACAACAGTGCTAATGCCTACTTCCGTCGAGGTAATTCCAAGTCTGACCTAGGGAAAAAAGCAGAGGCAATCGCAGATTATAATCAGGCGCTCGAACTCAACCCCACAGATGCTGTTGCCTACAACAACCGGGGTTTAGCCAAGTATAATTTAGGAGAAAATGAACAAGCGATCGCAGATTATAATCAGGCGATTCACCTTAATTCTTGCTATGCTGATGCCTACAACAATCGTGGTTTAGCTAAGTCGGCCCTAGGGCAAACAGAAGAAGCAATCGCAGATTATAATCAGGCGCTAGACATTAATTCTTGCTATGCTGATGCCTACTTAAATCGGGGGTTAGCCAAGTCTGCCCTAGGGCAAAAATCAGAGGCGCTCTCGGATTATAATCAGGCCATCGACATCGACCCCAAACTAGCTGTTGCCTATAATAATCGCGGTAATGCCAAGTCTGCTCTAGGTGAAAAAACAGAGGCACTCACAGATTATACTAAGGCGATCGAGCTTAATTACTACAATCCTCATCCCTACTACAATCGGGGTTTGACTAAGTATAATCTAGGGGAAAAAGAAGCAGCGATCGCAGATTATAGTCAGGTAATCGAGCTTAGTTACTACAATGCTCATGCCTACTACAATCGTGGTTTAGCCAAGTCTGAGCTAGGACAAAAAGCAGAGGCGATCGCCGATTATCAAAAAGCCGCGGACTTGTACAAGTACCAAGGAAATACAAGTGATTACCAAGAGACTATTAACAAAATTCAAGAATTATCAGCAGAGTAGCGAGTTAGAGATTATTTTGAGAAACCCACAGAGGAGATTTTGCCTTTGGGGAATATTTATCAAGCCGATTTAATTGAACCGCACAACCGCTGCAATGGGTAGAGCAGATATCAACCAAATTGGTGCAATCCCTTACTGTGCAAATTATCCTCGATGTGCTGCATTTCCTTCATATCCTCACCCGCAACTATCCCGTAAATTTCCGTGTAGATTTTCCCGTATTTAACCTTCTCTAAAGCTGACAAAATTATCAAGTCCTTGCGATCGAGTTCTGGTTTCAGCGTGACAAGAATCGATTCCAAAGTGCCATCCATTCGCCAGCTACTGGAATATTGAGCCACCTCCTTTCCCAGCCCCAGTAAGGTATGGCGCTGCACACAAAGCGGAGTCGATCCATTAACTCGGAAATTGGCATCAATGGCATACAACTGTCCCTCAGAGTCTTCCAGCACGTCGAAGCCAATAACGCCGAAATAACCCTGTTGGTGAGCATATTTACCAATAGCGGCAATCATCTCAAAAAACCTACTCATGTCGGTTTCGCGGTAGTGAATTAGTCCCCCTAAATAGCTGCCCTCTGGGGTGACAAGTTGACTGGTAGTGCCGATAAGCGTGATATTTCCCGTTTTGCTTACATAGAACTGCACGCAGTAGTTCTGCACTTCATTTTTGACGAATTCCGAGACAATAATCGTATCCAGCAACTTAATATCGAGATATTTCCTCACTTCCTGCAAGCAGTAGTTCAGATCGCTAGCACTTTTGATAATATAAGTGCCTTCTCCAGAAAGTCCGTGGGATGCTTTAATCAAGTAGGGGAATTGCTCTGGTAACTGAATGCTTTCGAGATTGACTTCGTGCAGATTGTAGGTTTGGTATTTCGGACATTGCACGCCTAATTCTGCTAGCGTGGCTTTGCTGAGTAAGTGGTAGTGGATGTCAGGATGGACGGCGTGTTTTTCGGGTTTGAGATTGTCGAAGGGAAATAGAGTGAGAAGTTTGTCAAAGCGATCGCTTACGCTGAGATCTTCGAGATAAGTTGAGCAGTCTATCATCTCCATACTGCTGTAGCTGAAGCCAAAATGCTCCCGCCAATAATCCATCAGCGAGTTCGGCGGCTGATTAATCACAATCCCTGGGATAGCATCGCCTAACACAGCCAGATTTTTCCAAGGTTCCTTCTGACCAATCTTGTCGAAAGAAGTTTTGGTGGCTTCACTGCTGCCGTCTTGAATAAAGTATTTTTTTCTGTTGGGGTAAGCAGCCCAACTGGCAGTGGCAGGGTAATTTAGGATGAACGCATAACGTGCATCTGTGATGTCTGCAGCAAACAAATCGGAAAGAGAATTACCCTGAAAGTAAGGAAAGTCGTATGTTGAGTTCATAAGAAACCTTCAAGTCGAGTTTGAATTGAACTGTTTGCCCGGCCACTAAGTAGCTCGACATAATTAAAAGTAGGGTGGGCAATGCCCGCCCTACAAATTGAAAAAATGTTTATTGATGTCAAGCTACTTAATACCTAGGAAACAAGATATTAGTTGCGGAATTTTCACACTCTCCAACTAGAGAGAATGCAACCTCAATAATTTCAATGATGGACGAGTTGTTTTTTCTTAGTGAACGCAGCCACCTTGTCCATTTCTGAGGTTCTATAAGCACAAGCCATGTCCGTTGAGTTATGCGCCCAGCCAACCCGCCCTTGAGGGTCTATGAGGATGCACCCAGCTTCTCCTGCCACCTTAGATGCCAGAGTCTCAATTGCGATCTGCGCTGCTTCATCTGGGTGCTTGCCGGACGCTAGAATGTCGATCGCCGTCTTAGCCAGAACTACTGGCATAATCGACTCGCCATCGCCTGTTGTCGAGCAAGCGCCCTGTTGACTGTCAGCAAACAAGCCTGAGCCGATAATGGCGCTGTCGCCGACGCGACCGGCGGGCTTATTCATAGTGCCGCCTGTTGAGGTACCGGCAACTAAAGTGCCACTACTATCCAAAGCTACACAACCAACGGTATTGGGGCGGTCAATAACTTCTTTTTCCTCCTCCCACTCTTCCTGTTGCTCATCCGCGATTAAGTCTTCTTTTGTACACATCTCGGCTCCACTTTCAGCAGCAAAATGTTCTGCGTGATCCGCTACTAAGAACATGGGTTTTTTATCCATAATCTTTCGCGCCACTGAGATGGGATGGCGCACGCCTTGAACATTTGCAAGGGCTCCCCAACCTAACGAACCGCCTTCCATTATCGCTGCGTCTAACTCTACCTCTCCCTGGTTGTTGAGAACCGATCCAAAACCTGCGTTAAATGTCTGGTCAGCTTCCAGAACCCGGATAGCTGCCTCAACAGCTTCTGCTGCTGTACCCCCGCTTGCGAGCACTGCCCAACCAGCTTCTGCTGCTGCGGTACAGCCTACATTGTTGGCTGCAACCTTGTCTTCTGTGATGGTTTTTGCTCCACCGTGAACAATAATACTCAGTACCATAAATTTCCTTTTTTTTATCTGAAGCTCTACTTAAAAATTCCTTATATCAATCAATTTATTATAAGCAATTCTTAAGTAGTTTCTTTGATGCTAGTTATATAGCCTAGCTGTGTTGAATTTAGGGTTCGTCTATCTTCAGATATAATTATTTTTGTCGATATTTGTATTCCTACCGACCTAGCTATTTACGAATTATTAATATAGATGTTGCTAAAGTTATGTCAATAGTTTGATCACATTTAGCTTCGAGTTAGTTAACGAACTTGAAAGAGTGAGGGAATAAAGATGAGGTAAAACTTAAGGGGATGCACTACACCTTAACAGGCAAAATTGCTAAACGTGAAGAATGAGACTTTGAGAGAAAAGAAGTGCGATCGACCTTCACATCACTCTGAGCCTTTCTACTGACCCGCCAAAAACCCGCGCAGCCGCAACAAACTAGCCGTTTGACCCAAATTCAGCATTAACAGCGGCACTCCCGTGCGATCGCTAATTCGGCGGTACTTTTATTGCTGTGCTAAAATCGCTACTTTTACTGTTAACAAAAGTTGCAATCTTTTTTATAGAAACCGCAAATAAAGCCATATAAACGCATATGCAAATTACAAATTACTCTAAATTTATTTAGCTTACTTTCCTAAAAGTCAGGTTAATTCTTGGCTCAGTAACTTTGGCTGCTTTCGGGATTTGGTGTTGCCAAAAATGCTGAGTTCTTCCTTTCATCAGCAGGAGGCTTCCAGGAGTTAATTGAATTTCTAATTTCGTTTGTTTTTGGTATTTGTGCCTGAGCATAAAACGACGAGTAGCCCCAAAACTTAAAGAACCGATCGCTGGGTTTTCACCAAGTTCTGATTCATCATCACTGTGCCAAGCTACACTATCTTTGCCGTCGCGATATAGATTAAGCAACACGCTGTTAAACAATGTACCTGCTATTGCTTCTATTTTAGATTTGATTGTTATGAGTGTAGGTGTCCATAGATTAGGCTCCATTTTTATTTTGGAGTAAGTGTAAGATTTACCTGCATCTCCGTACCATGCGCTAAGTCGCGGTATAGCGACTTGCTTGCCAAAAAGTAGAGCCACCTCTTGCTTCCAATTAATAGTGCCGTACAATTCCGCAAATATCTCGTTGCTCTCATTGTTATTGAAGAAGTCGCGGTACATGATTATTTCGGCATCAGGCAGAAATAATTGCTGACCATGCTTCTGGCTTTCTGCTTTTGGCTCTTCCCACAATGAAAGTTGATTATACATAAATCTGCTCGCTGATTACGTTTTACTGAAATTTATAAATATACAGTTGTTGACACAAGCACTGCCCAGCTTTACCATTAATCATGTCAAGCTAATTTTAGCATTTTATCAAGACAAGGATAATTACTTTTCCCCAACTTACAGCTAATGTTGCATACAGAATTGGGCGAAAAGTCTAGGATATGTTCCGGTATGTTTTTAGACAGGGACATAAGTTTAGATAATGTCAGAAAAATTCGGTTACTCTTGCTTTTTTCTTCCTTGTCCGCGATCGCTGCTTTGATCGATCTTGACCTAATCCTAGTCCTCAATGAAGCGATCGGGCTTCACATCACTCTGAGCCTTTATGCTTACCCGCCAAAAACTCCCGCAGTCGCAACAAACTAGCTGTTTGCCCCAAATTCAGTGGCAGCAGCCACACTCCCTCCAACCGAGACTGCACCCAACCGTCGCCCCAATACCACTCGTGAAAAATGAAAATGAGCTCCCCCTCCAACAATGTAGCGATCGAGCTTTGGACTTTTATGATTAATCTAAATTGTGTGGCCGGTCTTTGATTTTTGTGCGATTTGTTAAAGTATACTGACAGCGTTCCCAATAAATTTTAGAGACGGCATCGCCCTGATTCTGACGCCAACACTCGGCAAACAGCCGGGCCGCCTCAGCAAACTTCCCTTGCAAGTAATTTGCCCTAGCTTCTGCAAACAATTCCAGCGTAGCTAACTTCCCCACTTTGATTTCAGGCGGATCAGCATCAAAAACTTCATAAACCGTCACCGCTTCAGATTTTCCCTTAACTTTTACCGTATCGAGGGTGCGGATTGCGTACTCGGATGGATTTTGTAAACGCGAGTAAGTTTCCTGGGTGATTAATACCGACACCCGATAATTTTTCGTCAAACTTTCCACGCGAGAAGCTAAATTCACCGCATCGCTGATTACTGTCCCGTCCATGCGATTTGGTCCGCCCACCGTTCCCAGCATCAAAGTTCCAGTATTGATGCCAATCCCAATCTGAATTGGCCCATAGCCAGAAGTAGCGCGATTTTGATTGTATTCAACGAGGCAATCCAGCATGGCAATTCCCGCTTTCACAGCATTATCAGCTTCCCCACTAAATAGCGCCATAATCGCATCGCCAATATATTTATCAATAAACCCCTTATTTTCATTAATAACAGGTTCCATACGAGAAAGATAGGAATTGATGAATTTGAAATTATCCTCCGGCGTCATACTTTCCGAAAGCGTAGTAAAGTCCCGAATGTCGGAAAATAGCACCGACATTTCTAACTGCACTTGGTCGCCCAATTCCACATCAAGGATGCTTGCTTTCTCTAGAAAGTGGAGGAATTGATTGGGGACAAAACGCTCGTAAGCTTTGTTTAGCTGGAACAGTTCATTGGTAAACCTGATTCGCTCAGTTTCGGCTTTTTTGCGCTCTGAGATATCTTGAAAGGCTACAATTGCATAAGAAATATTGTCGTTTTCATCATAAATTGGTGTACCCCAAGCTTCGATCGGAATAATCTTGTTGCCTTGGTGAATTTCCATATCATCTACAGTGGCACTTTCGCCACTCAACGCCCGCGTAGTTGGCAATTCGGCAGAGGGATATTCCTCCTCTGTTCCAGCTTGATAGATTTGATAAACGTCTGGTATTTGCTCGGTGGTGACTTCAGGAATAACTCCTTTACCCAATAATTGAATAGCAGCGCGATTACTATAGTAAAGTTTGCCAGAAGCATCCAGCACTGACACCCCCACTGGAATTGCTTCTAAAAATTGAGCGAGTCGGTTCTCACTTTCGCGGACTTCTGTATAAAGCTTAGAATTTTGGATCGAGATCGCCGCTTGTCCAGATAACACTTTTAATAGTTCCACTCTTTCTGGGGTAAAAGCTCCGGCTGTGAGATTGTTTTCTAGGTAAACAATACTAATTATTTGAGCTTGGTTAATCAGCGGCACGCATAAAATTGATTTGGGCTGATGCTTTTGGATGTAGGGGTCGTTGGTAAATTGTCCCTCTCGGACAGCATCATCTAGTACCACGCTTTCTTGAGTGCGGGCCACATAATTGACAATTGCGGAGGAAAGTTCTTGACAATCTTCAAGGGGGATTGACTGCAAAACGGTGACTTGTTCAGAATTTATTGTCCCTTCAGCTTCAATTAACAGCGTTCCCTGGCTGGACAAAATCAGATAGCCTCGTTGCGCCCCTGCATTTTCCATCAAAATTTTCATCAAACTAGACAGTAGTTTATCTAGCATAATTTCACCTGAAATCGCCTGAGAAGCTTTCATCACCGTGGTGATATCTAAGTTGTTACCCGAACCAATGGCCGTCACTGAGGCGGTAGTGTTAGTGTTTTTTCTTCCCGATTGAATTGCCCCCAATAACTGGCGATATCGCGTTTCTAAATCTGTTACCTTCGCAGTAGCTCCCCATTGGACATAACAATAGTACGCCTCAATCATGTAGGTTTGAGCAATTTTTTCTTTGCCCCATTCTAGATAAAACTTGGCAGCTAGTTCATTAGCAAGGGCTTCTTCGTTGAGGAATTGATTTGCTTTGGCAAGGGAGATGGCGCGATCGTACAAGTCGATTGCCTCAGCTTTATTGCCAAAAACGCGATGTTTTTCAGCCTCAACCAAATACCATTTATGCAGATAATTCATGGGAGCATTTTGCGCCCACTGTTCCAGAGTCGTTTGATGGGCTTCCGCCTGAGTAATAATTTCAGCTTGTTTAACTTCTGGCTGTGTGGAGAAGAGCGCCAAGTGAGTCAGAGCTGCATAAAAATGGAAAGCGGGAACATGAATCAATCCCGATACTGCCATTAAATACTGTTGGCCGTGGGCAATGTGGTCTAGGGCAGCGGTGTAATTACTAAAGGAGTAAGCAAGCAAGAGTTTGTAGATGTATAGCAATCCTAAATCATTATCATGAGTACGGTACAATTATATGCAATACTTGATTATGACAAAAAAAATGA
>NZ_JAUBQX010000054.1:0-40010 GCF_036701505.1 Microcoleus sp. Pol11C2 | reverse complement strand
ATAAATCCTCAACATCTAAAAAACTGGTTTACTAAATGCTGCTACTGTCATCTATAAACTTGCAATCTGCTGTATGTAGAAAAGAGGTTTGTAATCTAATTCACGCGATGAATTCGATGCCATACTTGGGTGCCGCTGCCAAAACTCGCTCGATCGCTTCCGGAGTGACTGAGCGTAATGGAGCCTCTAGGTTGTCTACTGGAACTCGGCATCTCTAAAGTGTGGTGAGTCGAAGTACCTGATTGCTTTCAGATTCTTACGATGATTTCTCAAATACCTGTGATGAACTGTCGCGGCTAGTCGCGCCCTGCGACAATAATCTTTTCGGCTAGACCGACTGGGTTAGAAAACATCACCTCATGACCACCCGGCATTTGCACGAGCCGAAATAGCCCCAAGCGGCTAGACATCCTGGGATGCCAACCCCACTCGCCTTGGGGCAGGCAAGTATCTTCTGTACAGTAGAGGTAACTTTTAGGAATCGATAGCGAGTAAAACTGCTTCAAGTCCAGCTTGTCAATCAATGGTTGATACGGTTCAGGGGATAATTGTGTGTAACTGGATTGAGCCAGTTTGAGGTCAGCATCGTTGAGAAACACTTCTCGCCAAATCTCAAAAGGCATCGTTATCGTATTATCGTCCGATTCTCTCGCTAGATTGTCGAGTAACGCTTGAGTGTCAGGTGGGATGTTGTCTTTGAGGCTCTCACCATCATTCAGGACAAAGGCATTGAAAAAGATTAGCCGTCGAATGCGATCGCGGATTGCTTCAACAACTTTGGCAATAATGCTGCCACCAAAGCTATGTCCAAGTAAGACAATATCGGTTAAGTCTTTCTCAACAATGTAATCGACGATCGACTGGGTACATTGAGCATGGTTGACGTTTTTATTCACGTCTTTACCATGACCCGCGATCGTGGGAGCAAAAGCCTGATGACCTTTCGCTTCTAGATGTTGGATGACCGCGTTCCAAGCAGAACCATCGTGCCACGAGCCGTGAACTAAGACAAAGGTTGACATTGGATGACTCCTTGCAATGCGGGATGAATATTCTGTTCTAATGACATTAAAAGTTTCTCCTTTGCTATCTGCAACGAATTCATTACGTTTCTGTAGCAGCGGAAGGTAAAGTTCCAGGTGGCCCTAAAATTTCGTCGCCAATCTCGGCAGAAATCGGATCAACCAGCGATCATTATTAAGAACTCGAGATTGATCTGCTTGATGACGCTGCTTGAGACCTGCAACGAGGTCGGTTACTTGACGTTGAGCCTCTGCGCTCAGGGAGTCAAAGTCGTCTAAGAAGAATTGACGTTCTAGCGTTAACTTCCGGGTATTGAGCAACCCTTCGATCTGCCAACCTTCGTCGCGTTTCGTTACGACGTATAGCGGCAGCGAATCTCGTGACGGTGAAGTTTCGGTTTGTCCGGGCAGTATTACCCTGATAACTACGTGCATGAGCGCGAGTTGCGAGTTCACGAAGCGGACAAAATTCACCTCACCCTCCAAGCGTGTTCCTTTGACAACCGTGTCGAATGCTTGCTGATGAAATGCAGCGATTTCTTTTCGACCCTTGAGATGTGTGCCCTCGAACGTGAGGAAATCGGCAGTTTTGCTGAACGGGGCAGCAAAGCCTTCCCCGCTACCTCAATTCCCAGCATCAATCATCTGGTGAAGGAAAGCACGGATTGCCGACTCGTCAGCAGTAGTGGTGGTTTGAGCTGTTTGTGAATTCATAGTTTTGAGCGATTGGATTAGAGTGATGCGGTTGCCTCAATTTCAGGTGCATAAATCGTTTCGTCTTCTTTGCGCCAAGCTGGATCGACTAGACAAAGGAAAACAATAGGTTCGTCGCCATAGTTGTGAAGGAACTGGATTGCATTTGGAGGAATGTAAACCGTATCGCCTGGTTCAATGCGACAAACTTCACTGTCGATCGACATTTCTCCAACACCGCTAATGATGTAATAAACCTCAGAAGTCTTTAGAGAATGGGGAATCGAAGTTTTGCCAACAGGCAAGATCGCATGCGCCAAA
The DNA here is from genome assembly GCF_036701505.1 of Microcoleus sp. Pol11C2. NCBI lineage: Bacteria > Bacillati > Cyanobacteriota > Cyanophyceae > Oscillatoriales > Microcoleaceae > Microcoleus > Microcoleus sp. Pol11C2. The sequence goes on along the minus strand of NZ_JAUBQX010000054.1, from coordinate 37,974 downwards.
CTGTAACGCAAGTTGATGTCTTGTTTGTCAGGATGAAGCAGTTCGCGCAGAACAGTTCCATCTCCAGCGATAATTTCTTCACAGTCGTTTAGTTTTTGGATCAGCATACGTTTAGGTTTGCAATTACACAATCGGAGCAAGTTCAGAATCTGTGAATTTTGGATGTTAAATACTGTCAGAGGTCAGCAACGTCACGACATCCGCATGAGCTAATACGACATCGGGGTGGCGTTGAAGTGCCGTATTATACTTCATGGCAAACTCATTGCCCAATTCGTCGGGGCTGAGCAGTGTACGAATGTCACTGTCGATCGTTTCAATTGCCTCTGATGTAACAGATTCATCGGCATGAAGCAACTCATCGATTTGGATAATCAATTCTGAGAGTCGATGCAACCAGGCAAACTGCTCATGACTCATCACCAGTTGTAGCAATTCACCTCTAGAAACTTGCCCTCGAACTTGCTCATAGGTAAGACGCTCAGTATTTAGTAAAAGCTTGTGCAGATGCAGTAGTTTGATTCGTAACTCACTCAAGCGTTGATGTTGACTAATCCGATATTGAGATGTGTTAAGCATGAATCCGTCCGATCCTTCCTTCCTGGTAGTCGTTGATCGCCTGGATAATTTCAGCTTCAGTGTTCATGACAAACGGACCGTAACGCACAACTGGTTCGTTAAGGGGTACACCTCCAATCAGCAGAATATCTAGAGGACGCTGAGCATCAGCAGGGTTGGAGATCACCACATCTTCTCCATCTTGAGAAAAGAGCACCATCTGCCCATCATCACCAGGCGCTGGCTCTGTCCCAAACAACCCAGACCCCTCCAGTACATAGACAAAGGCGTTGTACTCTTTGGGTACAGGCTGGATTATCGTTGCCCCTGGTTGCAGTGTGAAGTGGAGGTAGGTTATCGGCGTGCGCGTCTGAATTACGGCTTTTGCCCCTAACGCTTCTCCCGCAATCACCCGCACCGTCACAGACCCATCTTCGGTTTGAGCTACCGGAATGTGAGCCGCTGGAATTTCCTGATAGCGGGGCGGCATCATTTTGTCTCGTTGTGGCAGATTGACCCATAGTTGAATGCCGTGGAGCCGTCCACCAGTTTGGGTAAACATTGACTCCGGCATCTCGGAATGCACGACCCCGGCACCTGCTGTCATCCACTGGACATCACCCGGATTTAGTAGCCCGGCGTGCCCCGCAGAATCTTTGTGTTCTAACCGTCCATCCAAGACATAGCTGACGGTTTCAAAGCCCCGGTGCGGATGATCGGGTGCACCTTTTGCTTGTCCCGGCTTTAGATTAATCGGACCCAACTCGTCGAGGAGGAGAAACGGGTCAAATTCAGAGAAGCTACTTTTGGGAAAGGGCCGACGTACAAGAAATCCGGCCCCTTCGAGTGTTTCAACGCTGTTGATTACTCCGGCAACGGTTCGAGACGTTTGAGTGGGGACAGTCATAGAATTGCCTCTTCAGAACTAGACAAGTATGTGTATCATTTGAGCCTGACTCAACGGGGTGAATCACAAAGTTTTTTCACAAGCCAGAAATGCAGCAGATCGCTGATTATTCCTGCTGAAGAAAGTTCAGTAACAGGGGATTGATCTGATCGGCGTGAGTCCAGTTAATGGCGTGCGGCCCGCCGGGAATGACAACCAGTTGACTGTTTTTAATCAGCTTTGGAAGTCTTGCTGCGGTGCACTCAAGCGGCAGAATGCGATCGCTATCTCCATGAATAATCAGAGTCGGCACATCAATGCGGGGCAGATCATCCCGGAAATCGGTGAGCCAGGATGGTACACAGTCTAAAGTCCCTTTAGCAGAAGCCCCTACTGCTACATTCCAACTGGCTTGAATTGCTTCATTGCTGATGCGATCGCCAAGCAATACATCAACATTGAAGAACTCTTTGAAAAAGGCAGAAAAATAAGCTGGACGATCGTCAACAATCGCTTTCATAATGCCATCGAAGACACTTTGATCAACACCCTCTGGATTGTCGTCTGTCTTTAACAGAAACGGTGGAACGGGAGCCATCAGCACGGCTTTCTGCACCCGCTCTGAGCCGTATTTGCCAAGATAACGTGTGACTTCACCTGTTCCCATTGAGAAACCGACCAGCACGGTATTTTGCAAGTCAAGCTTGGTCATGAGTGTATTCAAATCGGCGGCGAAGGTATCGTAGTCATAGCCAGATGATGGCTGACTGGAGTTGCCAAATCCTCGGCGATCGTAGGTAATTACTCGATATCCTGCATTCAGTAAAACTAAAACCTGCTTCTCCCAGGAATGTCCGTTCAATGGAAATCCATGAATCAGTACAATCGGTTGACCTGTCCCAAGATCTTCGTAGTAGAGATCGATGGTTGCAGAGTTTTCTTGACCAACGGTAATGTAAGGCATGAGAGGTTTCTCCGTTGTAAATTGAGGATGTGTTTTTGTCTGTTGCATCACAATTTTTATGCAGCGATCGAGCACCGTCTTAACAATGCTGTGTTAAGCAGACTTCAAGATCGGGCAAGAATCCATTGCGTATCATCGCTTCAGAAGGACAAGAATCCTTCATTGTTGCCTGAGCGCGTTTGCCGCGTTTGCCGCCTCTAAGATGGCTTTGATTCTGCTGTTGCAGAAATTAACTTCCAAATGCCAATTAGCGGGTTATTTTGAATCAATGGTGTAGGCATGTTGTTCAGCTGTTGCTTTATAGTCTTCGGCTGAAGTAACGGGTGTCAACACAAAATCAAATTCAGTTGTGTAAAACGGCTTACTTTGATTGTGTGCCTTGAGTTCGTCTGGTGCTTCATGTTTTTGCAATTGAACGATCGCCGATCGCACTGCAAAGGTTGTATCTGAATCCAGGTGAGGATCGCCAGCGATAAAAATTTGTGTTGTCAGCGCAGTGTACTCCGGAACACTGAGTTTGAAATGGATGTGAGCCGCCCGCCAGGGATGCCGTCCTAAGAGTCCCAGCAACTCGCCACATGGGCCACTGCTTGGCACTTTGTAACCTAGTGGCACGACGGTTTCAAACATATACTTTCCACTCTTGTTCGTTTTGAAACGTCCGCGAAAATTCCCCAACGGCTGAGATGGCTCTTGGACATCATATAATCCTTTGGAATTGGGTTGCCAAACATCAATCAGAGCATTGGCGATCGGTTGACCGTTCACATCTAAAACACTGCCTGACAGGAAAAGCGTGTCGCCTTCTGGATCAATGCCTAAGCGATCGCCCATCTGCCGTTCTGGTGCATTCGGCACATACAAAGGTCCTTCTAAATTGCTTTCTGTACCGCCATGCGAATCGTGCAGTAATTCTACCAACTCTGAGATTCCGAGTAGATCTGTTAACGCCTGCATTTCTCCAGCGGGAATCTCCTGAGTGTGATGACTGACCCGGTTGAGAAAATTACGTCCCTGCTGCAATTCTGATTCTGTCAGATTTACCTCACGCACAAAGCCATGCAAATGTCGAACCAAGCTCGTGTAAATTTCATAGAGTCGCGGGTGAGATTTGCCGCGATCGCCATGATTAATGACGGCTTCAGTGATAGTGTCAAGTGCGATTTTCTGCACGATTAAACTCCTTTTTAGTTACATGATTAATGATGGTTGTTTTACGGCGACTATCTTGGCAGGGGTGTCCACTTTGAAAAGTCCGCAAGATGCGCCCAGTAGGCAGTCAATCCGATATAAGCAAAGATGAGAGCCGCCACACTTAACACAATTGCTCCAATAGTTCGCAAGAGCAGGGTTGATTTGAGAGAGAGGGTTGGTACAGAAAAAATTCCTCCTAAGCCAACGAGAATGAACCCAGTTCCTGACAGCAAAGGAAGTTGTGTTATTCCCAGGTTTATGATGCGAAAGCCAATTAGAAGCGATACCAGTCCTGCAAAGAATCCATAAATGCCCAGGGTAAATAATTCCCAACCCATTGCCAGAGTTAGGGAAGTTCCTACAAACAAAATGCCAAACAGAACAGTTGTTTCACCATAGGCAACATTGAAACTACCAATAATGGGCCAGGTAAAAGTCATGTGTAAGCCAGTGACTAAAGCGATCGCGCCGACTACACCAAAACCAGGAATCCAGCGTTTCTGATTTGAAGTACCAAGACCAAAATACACATAGGCAGCTAACAGAGCGAGTCCAGCCGATAGATTAATCAGCATGAGTGTAAGGTAATCGATAAACATTAGACCTCCTGCAAATGTTCGGTTTTGTTAAGACTTAGACAAAAACTGAAGTATGCAATGCCTGTCGCATTGCTTTGTGTACCAGTTTTGGCTTCAGAAATACTCTTTCACCACAGCACTAAAACGATAATGATCAGGAATCTCAAGTTTGTAGGGGGGCAGGCGAGGCTGTATCACCATCAGGTGAACATAGCCAATACGAAAGCGCTTGCCCAGCAATCTTCGCACTTATTAGACAGGGATGGGTTGCAGCCGTGATGCGAGAAATTGCGTGATGTGATTGGCGATCGCATCCCCATCTTCTTCCAGAGCAAAATGTCCGGTATCGAGTAAATGAAACTCAACGTCATTCAGGTCGCGCTGGTAGGGATAAGTGCCTTCGGCAGGGAAGATGTGGTCGTTCTTACCCCAAACAATCAGGGTCGGTGGCTGATATTTGCGGAAATACTCTTGTGTCGCAAAGTTGTAGAAACTTAAAGGCTTTTGCGGTGCAATGACAAAGCAATTAAATGCGCTCCCACACCAACTCGAAAACCGTCTCAACACCATCACTCAAAACTGGCAACGTTTTCAGCGTCACTCGGCTCTCACTCAGAGTAAAAGTGCGAACTAACGTTGTACCGACCCGATTAGGAATTGATGCAATTTTGATCTGGTGAGTTACTGTGTTACCACTCAACGTATAAGTTCCAGCGTAAGCATTGAATGTTGTAAATGCTTGAGCAAGCTCTTCCACGGGTAAAGATTGTATCTGGGGAGTCAGCGGTGATCTGACCTCCTGACTCAGCGGTGAGCGATCGCTCCTAGAAAACATCACCATCATGTGACCATCTGATGTGTAAGTGATGTAGCCAACCGGATGAGTTCCATACACGTCTGGAGTCACCGTTCCATCAGCGTAAATGGCAGTTGCAGAAATTAACTTCCAAATGCCAATTAGCAGATTGTTCTGGATTGAGGGTGTAGACATAATGTGTAACCATTGCTTGATGATTCTCCGCTAGAGAGTAGCGGGTTTCAACACAAAATCAAACTCAGTCGTGTAAAACGGCTTACTTTGATTGTGTGCCTTGAGTTCGTCTGGTGCTTCATGTTTTTGCAATTGAACGATCGCCGATTGAACTGCAAAGGTTGTATCTGAATCCAGGTGAGGATCGCCAGCAATAAAAATTTGTGTTGTCAGCGAAGTATACTCTGGGACACTGAGTTTGAAATGGATGTGAGCCGCCCGCCAGGGATGCCGTCCCAAGAGTCGCAGCAATTCGCCAGATGGACCACTGGATGGCACTTTGTAACCTAATGGCACGACGGTTTCAAACATATACTTTCCACTCTTGTTCGTTTTGAAACGTCCCCGAAAGTTCCCCGGCAACTGAGATGGATCTTGGATGTCATATAATCCTTTGGAGTTGGGTTGCCAAACATCAATCAGAGCATTGGCGATCGGTTGACCGTTCAAATCTAAAACCCTGCCTGACAGGAAAAGTGAGTCTCCTTCTGCATCAATACCTAAGCGATCGCCCATCTGCCGTTCTGGTGCATTCGGCACATACAAGGGTCCTTCTAAATTGCTTTCTGTACCGCGATGCTTATCGTGCAGCAATTCTACCAACTCTGAAATCCCTAGTAGATCCGTTAACAGATGGATCTCTCCCGTGGGAATCTCTTGAGTGTGATGACTTGCCTGGTTGAGAAAATTACGTCCCTGCTGCAATTCTGATTCTGTCAGATTCACCTCACGCACAAAGTCATGCAAATGTCGAACCAAACTCGTGTAAATGTCATAGAGTCGCGGGTGAGATTTGCCACGATCGCCATGATTAATGACGGCTTCAGTGATAGTGTCAATTGTGATGCTCTGCACGATTAAACTCCTTTTTAGTTACGTGATTAATAATGGTTGTTTTACGGCAACTATCTTGACTTATAGTCTGTGTCCTAATCTAATTGGCTACAGCTATAGTGTGGTGACTTGATGCTTTCAAGACTCATCCTGACGATTTTGTGCGGCATACCAATCTATTCAAGAACGATGAGATCAGCCAGCGAATAGGCACCGGGCATATGATAGAGCTTCATGGAATGTCCCTTATCGCGAAGAATGTGTTTTTGCTTCCTATCTGCTGTTTTCATAGTCTGAGTGTAATGACTCCTAATGCTCGGTTTCTTTCAGATTCTTAGGGTGTTTTGTCAGATTCTTGTGCAATCACCTTCAAGACGCAGCGTGGAACCGAGCGTTCTGTCGAGGAACGCGCGGATCAACGTTGCCACCTCCTCTGCATGAGTCTCCAGCGCGAAATGTCCGGCGTCGAGCAGGTGAATCTCTGCATTCGGGAGATCTCGCTGATAAGCGGCAGCACCAGCGGGCAGAAATGCCGGATCATGACGACCCCAGACGGCGAGAAGCGGCGGACGTTGCTCACGAAAGTAGGACTGGAAATCCGGATAGAGCGCGACGTTGTTGCGGTAATCGAGGATCAGATCGAGCTGGATCTCCTCCGCGCCCGCTCGCCCCATGTAGGCGATGTCGAGTTCGTAGCCGTCGGGCGACAAAAGGGTTGGATCGGCTCCGGTACCATACTGCCAGTTCCGGATTGTGTCCGGTGCGAGCGAGGGTCGGCAGGCTTCCCGGTTCGCTGCGCTCGGTTCGCGCCAATAGGTTTCCCACGAACCCCATTCGTCACTGAAACCCTCCAGGTAAGCGTTGCCGTTCTGCGAGACGATCGCAGATATCCGTTCAGGATGGCGCATCGCCAGACGCAGACCTACTGGCGCACCGTAGTCGAAGATGTAGAGTACGTATCGATTGAGCGACAAAGCATCGGTGAAGCCCTCGATCGCGTCGGTAAGGCGGTCGAACGTGTAGTCGAACGTCCCGCGTGACGGTGCCTTGGTCTGCCCAAAACCAGGTAGATCGGGCGCGATGAGCCGAAAGCGATCGGCAAGGAGAGGGATCAGGTCACGGAACATATGGCTAGCGGTTGGAAAGCCGTGCAACAGCAGTATTACTGGCGCATCGCTTGACCCCGCCTCACGGTAGAACACTTCGACATCGCCGACCTGTCGAAACCCGTAGCGTATTTTCATCGTACGGTTCTCTCTGTTTTTGATTTTCTTCCGACTAAGCTTCGACGCTCAGATTTGGAATCTTGGACACCTTTCGCATACCCTACGATCGCCGCTCCTAAACCGCGAGAACCACCTGTTACCAGTGCAACTTTGCCTGCAAGTGTTGTCATCTCGCACTGCCGAGCGACTACTGCGCTACTAACCCACCACCACAAAGACTGCATCATTAGATCGCTCTGTAGACTTGATATGTAATTAACACGCATGACTTTCCCTACTCTCTTGGTCTATGAAACTAGACCAGCCACGATGCTTGTTCTGATGAAGATTGAATTGCCTTAATTTAGACGAAATCTTCCATAATCAGAGAGTGATTTAAGCCGCCAGCAGCAAGGCTACCCTGAAAAACAGCAGCGGTGATCACTTGCATGGGTGAAGTGATGTCACCTGCCGCATAAACGCCTTTGACGCTAGTTTCGTTAAAAACATTAGTCGTCTTGATTAAATTGAATTCATTCAACTCACAGCCTAACTTTTCAGCTAGGTTTGAACGGAGTGTTTGCTTTGGTCGGATTAGTATTCCGCGACGTGCAATTTTCTCGTTTGTCTCAAAAACGATGTTTTCTAATTGTCCGTTATCGCCTTCAAGTCGGATGATTTTCTCTTCGCGAACAAGGATTTTGTGGTTTTCCAACAGTGTCCTTTGATCAGCGGTTAGATCGGCTTTGCCGTTGGTGCAGAGGACTAAATCAGCACTCCAATTTTTCAGCAATGCCGCCATTTCGATGCCCGTTTCGCCATTTCCAACAATGGCAAGCGGCTCGTCGCGCACTTCCCAGGCATGGCAATAGGGACAATGAAACACGCTTTTGCCCCAGAAATCACCAAAGTTTTCGAGAGCTGGAAATTCATCCATTACCCCGAAAGCCAGCAAAATTTTGCGCGTTTTTTTAATCGTGCCATCCTCAAACACAACTTCAAATTGATTGCCGGATGGGTTGATTTCCTTGACCCCGATCGCTTGAAATTCAACGCTTTTATAAGGTTTGAGTTGGTCGCGCCCGATGCTCAAAAGTTCATGTGGACTGATGCCATCGCGGGTGAAAAAACTGTGCGCCTCGTGTGCGGGAGCGTTACGCGGATTCCCTTTGTCGCAGACTAACACGCGACGGCGACTTCTGCCTAAAAGTAGTGCCGCACTGAGTCCAGCGGAACCGCCACCGACAATGACGCACTCGTAAATCTCTTTGTTTTGGTTCATCATCTTTTTCTGTTCTCCAACTGGATAGACAGTCACTTATATCTGTTTCGATTGCTGCTGGTGCAACGACATTGATGCGAATACCTGCTTTGGCATATTGCAGCGCAGCAGCTTTTGTTAAGCCTACTACCGCACAGATCAAACAGAGCGAAGCAACTTCAGTAACTCTTCCGCTGCAGGTCCCGAAGAGGCCGGATTCTGTCCGGTCACGAGCCTTCCGTCCACTTGGACATAGGGAACCCAGTTGGCGGTTTTACTGTAGATGCTACCCCGTTCCTTTAGTCGGTCTTCCAACAAAAAAGGTACGACCGCGGTCAAGCCCACCGCTTCTTCTTCTGCATTCGTAAACCCGGTCACGCGCTTGCCTTTGATTAGATACTCGCCGTCCTTTCCGCGCACATTGACCAACGCAACTGGCGCGTGACACACTGCACCGATTGGCTTGTCGGCCTTCACGAAGGCTTCGATCAGTGCGATGGATGTCGCGTTGTCGGGCATATCCCACATCGGGCCATGTCCGCCGGGGTAGAAAACTGCGTCGAAATCGTCTGCGGACACGTCGGCTAGCTTTTTCGTGTTGGCAAGTTCAGCCTGTGCAGCGGTGTCTGTGCGGAAGCGCTTCGTTAACTCGGTCTGGAACTCGGGTGCTTCGCTTTTCGGATCGAGCGGCGGCAGACCGCCCTTCGGTGAGGCTAGCGTGAGTGCTGATTCCGCGTCCTTCAGCACGTAATAGGGAGCAGCAAACTCTTCCAGCCAGAAGCCCGTTTTCTTTCCGGTATCGCCAAGTTGGTCATGAGACGTGAGAACAATGAGAATCTTCATAGCAAACCTCCTTTTTAAGAACTCAAACACGAACCTTCTCGCTGCATAACACCTGATTCGCCTTCAGTATTGGTGTGAGAACATATCGGTGTCGAGCGCTACTTGGTCGCAACGTTTCGCACTGTCGATCGACTACTGCGCTACAAACCCACCATCCACCATCAATGTTTCACCTGTTACGAACGATGCCAGGTCAGATGATAAAAACAGAACTGCATTTGCAACTTCAAGCGGTGTTCCAACCCGTCCGATCGGGTGAAGTCCTACCATGTAAGCTTTGGCTTCATCCTGGCCACCTGTAGCTGCTTCAAACATATCTGTTTCGATTGCTGCTGGTGCAACGACATTGATGCGAATACCCGCTTTGGCGTATTGGAGCGCAGCAGCTTTTGTTAAACCGACTACCGCATGTTTGCTCGCAGTGTAAAGAGGTACCCCAGGAAGTGCAATGACTCCATTCGCAGATGCCGTATTGACGATTGAACCACTTCCCTGTTTCAACATCTGAGCGATTTCATATTTCATCGACAACCAAACGCCTTTGACATTGACGTTCATCATGCGATCGTATTCCGCTTCTGTTTGCTCAATCAGTGAGGGATTTTCGCCGACAGTTCCTGCATTATTAAAGGCAATATCTAACCGACGGAAAACACCAACCGCTTTATCAACCATTGCTTCAACATCTGCTTCTTTCGTGACATCTGCTTGCACAAAAATCGCCTCTCCGCCAGCTTCCTGAATCAATCGAACAGTTTCTTCACCTTCATCCATTCGACGACCAACTACCACTACCTTTGCTTGTTGTTGGGCATAAGCGATCGCAGTTGCACGACCAATTCCTGATGTTCCGCCAGTCACTAAAGCCACTTTATCTTGCAGTATCATCCTGTTTCTCCTGTTTCAATCAATATTGACTTTCAAAAATTGAACTCCGATCGCATCTCAGCCCCTGCCAGCGATTGCCATCACCGGGATAGTGAGCAGGTTGAAAACGACGTAAACGACGACGGCGGGTCAAACCGAGGTTTTGATGACGAAAGCCCTTAACTCGACCATCTTGTCGCCGCGAAAGCGCCAGACATCGCAGTACGAGTAATGAGCCGCCTTCCCATCTTCGTCCTTCAGTGTGATGTCGCCGAGTGCCGTGACGAAATCACCCTCAGCGATTAAATTGGTGACAGTAAACTTTGGCGGCTCTATGTATGTCTCTGCCATATATTGGCGAACGGCTTCTTTTCCGTTGAGGGTCTTGTCGCCTACAAACGTCCATTGCGTGTCGTCGGTGCAGAATGACAAGAATCCTTCATAGTTGCCTGCTGCGTTCGCCGCATTTGCCTCTTCTAAGATTACTTTATTTTTCTCTGACATCTGAATCCCTCCTCTGTTCAAGTGAATGTTTTAACGGAACGGTCTCTCTACCGGTGCATCACTCTCTCTCCTCAACGGGCTCGACGATCGGTCCCGTTCACCCGTTACCAGGAATCTTTCGTACTCAGTTAACCACCTTTGTACGGTTGGTGTGCAATGGGTTTGTTATGCGACGTTGATATACTTTGTGTACAGTTCATCTTTGTCCTAACTAACTTGAGTGTAGTGAATTCCAACACTTAACTTCTTTCAGATTCTTAGGATATTACTGTGCGATTGAAAACAAGCGATCCGCTCCAGTCTCGCAAATAAGAGCAGCAGTTTCTTCCCCTTCTACACCGGGTTTGTCGCCGAAGACAACTTTTGCAACAGCAGTACCAAAAGCGATAACTTCGTTAAGCTTCGCTAACGCAGTTGCTCTGCCAATTCCCGATGTTCCTCCTGTAACTAACACCACTTTATCTTGCAGTATCATCCTGTTTCTCCTGTCCCAATCAAGATTGACCTTCAGCACACAATCAAACTCCGATCCGTTTAGCAATTACCAACACCATAAAGCTGGTCTAATTGTCTGTAAACTTCAGCACAACTTTGCCCCGTGTTCCTCCCTGTTCTATACGCTGATGTGCCAGAACGACCTGATCCCAAGAAAATACTGAATCAATCACTGGGCCAAGCTGATGACGCTCGATGAGTTTTGTCAAAGCCTCTAATTTTGCTCGGTACTGGGGTGAAAAAACAAAATGAATTGTCATATTCTTACCCCATGCTTCAAGAAGCGATTGCGGTACTGCAATGTCTACAATGCTTGTAAGCCTACCAAAGGGACGAATGATTTCTAGACTACGCTGAATTGTTTCTCCGCCGATTGTATCTAGAACTAAATCCACACCCAGTCCATTTGTTTCTTGACGAATGACTTCTACGTAATCTTCATTTTTGTAATCAATCACTCGATCTGCGCCCAGTTCTGTCACGAAATCTCGGTTTCTAGAACTACACGTCGCAAAGACGTATGCCCCTATCGCTTTGGCGAGTTGAACTGCGATCGAACCCACTCCACCCGCACCCGCATGGATGAGAACTGTTTCACCAACTTGTAGATTGCCCCTAGTCACTAAACAATCCCAAGCAGTTCCGCCTGCAAGCGGAAAAGAAGCTGCTTCAATGTGCGATAGATTTGCAGGCTTCAATGCAACAATCGCTGCATCAGCCACATGATACTGAGCGTAGCTACCGAATTCTCCAAAAATTTGTGGCGAGTAATACACGTTGTCTCCCACCTTGAAATCAGTCACAGCTTCGCCAATTGCCTCAATCACCCCTGAAACATCGACTCCAAGGATGGCGGGTAATCGAACCAGTTCCTTGTAATCACCACGACGAGTTTGGTAATCGACCGGGTTAATCGAGGTTGCACAAACTCTGACTAACACCTGATTCGCCTTCAGTGTTGGTATGGGAACCGTTTGAATTTCAAACTTCTCAGCATCACCAAATGCAGTTAATACGGCTGCTTTCATAGATTCCATCTGTGCCAACTCTCCTTGATTTAGAATAAACAGTGACGGGATTTCAATACTATTCAGCGTGGGTAATTTCTCCCTAACTTCGTAAGTCAGCACGATTTGGTAAGGTAGTTACCGTTTAGTAGCAAATGCAGATATCACAGCCTCGTAGCACACCAAAAAAGTTTTCTCGCTCCCAGCTAAAGCCGATGTGCAACTTAACTAAATAGTCATGTCGTTCCATTGTTTCTCATAGCGATCTCCTTTCTTTTGTAAGCCTAAGGTTCAGGTCATTAGCCAACAACTGGCTGAGATTCAATTCCTCGACACCGAAGCCTAATTGCTGAATGCTTGATTCGTCTATCGATTTTTGATTGTTTTCAGAAAACCAAGATAATTCGATGCTGCTTCCTGAGCGTTTTCGATCAACAGCAAATGTCCGGCTTTGGGTAATTGAATAATTTGACTCCCTGGAAGACAGCGATGTGAGCGATCGACATCCGGAATATCATAGATTTTGTCTTCCTGACCCCAAATTGCCAGGGTCGGAACCCGACTGTGAGGCAACTGACAAAGCACATCATCATAAAGATTCACAATGTCCCAAGTCTGCTGATAATTTCGATTACGATTCACATAATCGTTCACTTTCTCGGTTTTGACCTCATCCGGAATCGTAGGAGGCGTCACGAAAAGCAGACTGATTTCTAGATCGAACTGCTCTTTGGTAATCGGAATAAAGGGATTGATGCCCTCAATAATCGATTTCCTGACGCTAGTTGCCCAATTCGTTACGCCTAGCGGTGAACCGATAAAGGCGAGGCTGCGAACTTGGTTGGGATAAAGCTGGCTGTAAAGGGCTGCGATCGTGCCCCCCATCGAGCTACCTGCAACATCAAGGGATTGAATCTTTAGCTGCTCGACAAACTGGTGCAGGAGGGCTACCTGATTCTCTAGTGCATAGTCTTTCACGGTAAATCCAGTACTCTTGGCATAACCGGGTAGATCGGGTGCGATCGCTTGATAGCCTGCTCTAGCCAACTCGCACATCATGCCATTCCACTGCTCTTTCTCGGCAAATAATCCATGCAGCAGTAAAATCGGCTGTCCTGTCCCTGCTTGATTATAGGAAAGCGTTCCACTCCCGATTTGGGTAGAGCGAGTTGCGATGTCACAGGTTGAAGCAGGAGTTGCGCGATTCAGCCAACCAGAGCCAACAAGCACACTGACAACCAGAACGATAATAACTAACCGAAGAATGAACTTTCTCATGAATAGTTTTTCCTGACTATTCCAAATCCCAGGGTCAACGCATCTAAATTTTATTGACAAAAGTCGAAAACCTTTAGGATACAGCGCTGATCAATTCCTCGCTTTTCGCCCAAAGCTGCTTAGCTTTGTTAGCGTCAAGTGCATACGACCTTACGCCGTCGGCAAACGGGTTGGGCGTGTCATTGATCGGCGCAACTGCACAATCTTCGAGATAGTGTCCGCCGATCTCGTCTTTGTCAGCTACGACTGCTGCCCAGACCGACGTTGCGGCTGCCTGCGGAATTTCTTTCAACTCTTTCGGCGGCAGACCCGCTTCGGTGCGCGCTGCGTCAACGGTCTGCAAAAGTTCCTGCAAATCCTCTGGCGAGAAATGGCGGGGCAGGTCCGTGAGACTGTTTCCGGGCATCACCGAAGCAGCCCGAATGCCGCGATCGCGATGCCGCCTGTCAAACTCCACAGCGAACAGGGAATTGGCGGTTTTCGATCGGCTATAGGCGACCCATGGATCGTATGCCTGCTGCTCAAAATTCGGATCGTCCAAGTCCATATCGGCACCGCGATGTGAGAGCGACGACAGGACTACCAGCCGTCCATTATCGACGAGCAGCGGCTCGATCTGATTGATCAGGGCGAAATGACCAAGATGGTTGGTTCCGAACTGGACTTCAAAGCCATCGATCGTCCGACCGAACGGAGTTGCCATAACGCCAGCGTTAGCGATGATGGCATCGAACGGTTGACCGTCAGCCAACAGTTTATCCGCACAGGCACGAACGCTTTGCAAGGATGCCAGATCGAGATTGATCAACTCCAGGCTGCCGCCCTGCGACGCGGCATCACGAACCGATGCAGTGGCTAGCTCAGCTTTAGTGAGGTTCCTGACCGCGCCGACGACGCTAGCGCCGTGAGAGACCAGTGAGCGGGCGGTTTCAAGCCCAATGCCTGACGATGCACCCGTAATGAGAAATCGCTTTCCCTTGAGATTAATGCCGGAAAGCACCTCGTCGGCGGTCGATTTTGCACCAAATTTTTCAGCCATTTCTTTTCCTTTCGTTAATTGTGAGTGTAAAAGTTTTGATCTTTCGCATACCCTACGATCACCGCTCCTAAACGGCGAGGACCACCCGTTAGCAGTGCAACTTTGCCTGCAAGTGTTGTCGTCATGATGGACTCCTTTGGATGTATTACTGCTCAATCAAACACTGCGTACTACCGGGATGCCCTTGAGGAACCAACGGCACGGAGAGTGATCGAGCAGATGATGCAGGTCGATCGCCACTTGGTCGCAACGTGTCGCACTGCCGAGCGACTAATGCGCTAGATACCCACCATCTATCATCAACGTTTCACCTGTTATGAATGATGCCATTTCAGATGATAGAAACAGGACTGCATTTGCAACTTCAAGCGGTGTGCCAACTCGTCCGATCGGGTGAAGTCCTGTCAAGTAAGCTTTGGCTTCATCTGTAACTGCTTTAAACATATCTGTTTGGATTGCCCCTGGTGCAACGACATTGATGCGAATACCCGCTTTGGCATATTGGAGCGCAGCAGCTTTTGTTAAGCCTACTACCGCATGTTTACTCGCGGTGTAGAGGAGTATGTTAGGAAGTGCAACGACTCCAACCGCAGATGCCATATTGACGATCGCACCACTTCCCTGTTTCAACATCTGAGCAATTTCATATTTCATCGACAACCAAACACCTTTGACGTTGACGTTCATAGTGCGGTCATATTCAGCTTCTGTTTGCTCAATCAATGAGGGATTTTCGCCGCCCATTCCTGCATTATTAAAGGCAATATCCAAGCGACCAAAAACGTCAACTGCTTTATCAACCATTGCTTTAACATCGGCTTCTTTCGTGACATCTGCTTGCACAAAAATAGCCTCTCCGCTAGCTTCCTGAATCAATCGAACAGTTTCTTCACCTTCATCAATTCGACGACCAACTACCACCACCTTTGCTTGTTGTTTGGCATAAGCGATCGCCGTTGCTCGACCGATGCCCGATGTTCCGCCAGTCACCAAAGCAACCTTGTCTTTCAGCATCATGATAGTTACCTCTTGTTGTGAATGGCTGTGTCACTTTGTCAAAAACTCAATGAGCAATACGTGTAGGGGCCAGCAATAAGAAGCACCTCCTACAACCAGGATGAGTACGATCCTGGTTGCAAAATGGCGGGTTTAGGCATTGATATTTGCTGGCTCCTACACTTAGTCGCGATTGCTGGCACGATCGAGCAGTGCGTTTGAGGGCAAGCCCGGATCAAGTACCTTGCGTGCACTGTCAACCCCTACAACGGGCAGCGTAACCGGATCGAGCATGCCGAGTTGAACCAATACAGTCGCCTGATCCCAGTAGAGGTGTTCATGAGCTAACTTGCCGTCACGGAACCGAATAATCGCGACCACTGGCACTTCAACCTGTTTCCCGGTCGGAGCAATGCCGGGTAGCATCCAGTCCATCTGGATGGTATGAGTGAACTTAACCAGCATTTCATCGACGAGTTGATTGGTTCCAATTGTGCGCGAAACCGGAGCCAGTTCTATATCCGGCGGCATCTGTGGAATTAAGTACTTGGAATAAAACTCACGCACTGCCGGTTTCCCTACTCCCCCAGTCATTACCGGAATGTGATTCACGTAAGCGTCCTCAACCATTGTAGCGAGAGCATCTTCAGGGCTGTGAGTACCAAACTCGTGCCCGATATGCTCTTCCCAGACCGCTTGTAAAGCTTCCTGAGCAGGTGTCAGATTGGGGGTTGCCTGTACATTTGCTTGTTTGTCTACAGTTTGCTCTTTGACCACGTTAGATTCTCCTAGTTTGTTCTATCTCAACAGTATTGATTCCAATGCTTAATTTCTTTCAAATTCTTATTTCATTCGCGATCGTTGCCGAATTCTTTGTTTACTCACGCGATTGAAGTAAGGCATGCTTGATATCTATAACGAGATCGGTTACTTGACGTTGAGCCTGTTCACTCAGCGAGTTAAACTCGTCCAGGAAAAATTGCCTTTCTAGCGTCAACTTCCGGGCATTGAGTAGCCCTTCAATTTGCCAATCTCGATCGCGTTTCATCACGACGAATAGCTGCATCGAATCTCGTGACGGTTAAGTTTCGGGTTGTCCGGGCAGCATTACCCTGACACCTCCGCTCATGAGAGCAAGTTGAGGATTCAGGAAGTGGACGAAATTCACCTCACCCTCCAGGCGGGTTCCGTTGACAACGGTGTCGAAGGCTTGCTGATTAAATTCAGCTATTTCTTTTCGGCCCTTGAGATGCGTTCCCTCGAAGGCGATGAAGTCGGCAGTTTCGCTAAACGGAGCACCAAAGTCTTCACCGCTGCCTCGATTCCAAGCATCAATCATCTGGTGAAGAAAATCACAGATTGCCGACTCGTCAGCAGTGGTGGTGGTTTGAGCTGTTTGTGAATTCATAGTTTTGGGCACCTAAATTACAATGATGCGGTTGCCTCAATTTCACCCAATGTTTCTTTTGAGCTGTATATAGAACGATGGCTAGGTTGTCTACGATCGTGAGCATATTTTAATTGTTCAAGAGTGGGGACATTCGCATTCCAATCAGTTCAATGGATCGCATCAGTTGGGCGTGGTTCATCTGCGCGTTGTCCATTTGAAACGTTACTCTCGAAAGGCCGCCGAGCGATTCGCTGTGACGGCGGATTTTCTCCGCCACTTCTTCAGGACTGCCGACCAGTAACGCGCCGGTCGCACTGCGCTGGGCGTCAAAAGCGGCGCGCGTAACAGGCGGCCAGCCTCTCTCTTTGCCGATTCTAGTGAAGGTTTCGGCGTAGCCCGGAAAGAATTCTTCAACGGCTTGCTCGGTCGTGTCGGCGACATAACCAATTGAATGCAATGAAACTTTCAATGTTTCGGGCGCGTGTCCGGCGCGCTTTCCGGCATCGCGGTATAAATCTACGAGCGAGCGAAAGCGGTGCGTTTCGCCGCCGATAATGGCGACCACGAGCGGCAGTCCAAGCATTCCGGCGCGGAGGAAAGATTGCGGCGTACCGCCGACCCCGATCCAGATGGGAAATGGCTTTTGCAGCGGACGCGGATAAATCGCTTGGTTTTCCAGCGCGGGGCGAAATTTGCCCGACCAATCGACCGTTTCATTGTCCCGAATTTTGAGCAAGAGTTCGAGCTTTTCAGCGAAAATCTCGTCGTAATCGCCGAGACTAAATCCAAACAGCGGAAAGGCTTCAGTGAACGAGCCGCGCCCGACAACCATTTCGGCGCGACCTTTTGAAATCAAATCGAGCGTGGCGAATTGTTGAAACACGCGCACCGGGTCAGCCGCGCTCAGCACCGTAACCGCGCTGGTTAGACGGATGCGCTCGGTACGGGCGGCGGCAGCGGCGAGAATAACCGCGTTTGCCGAATCTAAAAACTCATGGCGATGATGCTCGCCGATACCGAAGATATCCAAGCCGGAACGATCCGCCTGCTCTATTCTCTCCAGCAGTTCGGCGACAGACTGCACGGCATCCGCCGTTTCACCGTTTTCACTCGTTCCAACCGAGGCAAAACTGTCAATTCCAACTTCCATATCATTTCCCAAGCGTTTTGCAAATGAAATAGACTTGATTCAAAACAGTAGAAAACCTTGCTGCACGAGTTAAGCGGCTGTTCTCTCGCTCAGCAAAAAACGCCTAATCATCGTCAGCTCAGAGGGGTCACGCTACTACCGCGATCTGAATTATCAGGGAGCGGAATGAATTCAGTTTCACCGGGAACCGCCGGGAAGCGGCGGTCTTGCCAATCTCGTTTTGCCTGCTCGATACGCGCTGAGTGGCTCGACACAAAGTTCCAGTACTTTGTGCGATCGCCCACTGGTGCCCCGCCGATAATCATTGCTTTTGCCTCAGCCTCCGCCCGGATATCTACTGATTCATCCGGCGCTAGAACGGCTAGACAATATGGCTCTAACGGCTCTCCATTTACGAACAGGCCGGATGTGACGCTATAAACTGCCCTTTCTAAACCTTCGGTTGGTGCTAGCTGAAATTGACTCCCCTCTGTGAAAACGAGCGCTAGGTAAAGAGTAGCAGAATAGGTTTTAACGGGTGATTGGTGAGACTGGTAGCTACCGGCGATCAAGGTGGCGCTGGTGCCTGTCTGAATCCACCTCGGTAAATCAGTCGCCGGATAATGTGAAAAGCTGGGTTCAACTTCTTCAGCGGTTTCGGGGAGGGCAATCCAGGTCTGAATGCCGTGAAGAGTAGATTCTTTCTCTCTAAAGCTCTCGGGCGATCGCTCAGAATGAACAATACCTTTGCCCGCTGTCATCCAGTTCACCTCGCCCGGAAAAATCTCTTGTACTGTCCCTAGACTATCTCTATGCAGAAGGCTTCCTTCAAACAAATAGGTAACCGTCGCTAAATTGATATGTGGATGGGGTCTAACATCGACGCCTTCTCCAACCGGGAAAATAGCTGGGCCTAAGTGATCGAAGAAAATGAAAGGTCCAACCATTTTTAGGGTTTCACTCGGTAAGATGCGCTGTACGCTAAACCCACCCAGGTCGTGCTTTTCAGGCGTGATCAATTGCTGAATACTCATTTTTGTACGATCCATTCTTAGTTGACGTTGTGGACGAAGATACAACCTTAGTTCTGTTTCTGCTTCAGATTCTTGCCTAACTCAATGTCAATGTAATGAGTTCCAAGGCTCGATTTCTTTCAGATTCTTATGGCGTTAACGAATCTGCTTGGGGGTCTTTCCTGTGAATCGCTTGAAGTGCTGCGTCAAATGGCTTTGGCTGGAGAAGCCGACTTGCAGGGCAATGTCCGCGATCGCCAAATCTGTTTTCGACAGCATCAATTTCGCCTGTTCCACGCGCTGTTGAATCACGTACTGACGAGGAGAAATTCCCATTGTTTGCTTAAACAAACTCGCAAAGTAAGTCGGGCTAATATTGATTACTTCTGCAAGCTCAGTCAGTAACAAATCTCGATCAAGGTGAGTACGAATATACCCGAGTACTGGCTGTAATCGCCTATGCGTTAAGCCCTTACGCTTGGCTTTAAGGGTTGGCGTTGTAATTGTTAGCATGGTTCAAAAATTGACAATTTGCTCAACAAAACAGACAAAAGCTAGCCATCGCGCATTCGATCACTGCAATATTTTGCATTGCCGATCGACTACTGCGCTGCATACCCACCATCTATCATCAACGTTTCACCTGTTATGAATGATGCCATCTCAGATGATAAAAACAGGACTGCATTTGCAACTTCAAGCGGTGTGCCAACTCGTCCGATCGGGTGAAGTCCTGTCAAGTAAGCTTTGGCTTCATCTGTAACTGCTTCAAACATATCTGTTTGGATTGCCCCTGGTGCAACGACATTGATGCGAATACCCGCTTTGGCATATTGGAGCGCAGCAGCTTCAAACATATCTGTTTGGATTGACCCTGGTGCAACGGCATTGATGCGAATACCCGCTTTGGCATATTGGAGCGCAGCAGCTTTTGTTAAGCCTACTACCGCATGTTTACTCGCGGTGTAGAGCAGTATGTTAGGAAGTGCAACGACTCCAACCGCAGATGCCATATTGACGATCGCACCACTTCCCTGTTTCAACATCTGAGCAATTTCATATTTCATCGACAACCAAACACCTTTGACATTGACGTTCATAGTGCGGTCATATTCAGCTTCTGTTTGCTCAATCAATGAGGGGTTTTCGCCGCCCATTCCTGCATTATTAAAGGCAATATCCAACCGACCAAAAACGTCAACCGTTTTATCAACCATTGTTTTAACATCGGCTTCTTTCGTGACATCTGCTTGCACAAAAATTGCCTCTCCGTCAGCTTTTTTAATCAATCGAACCGTTTCTTCACCTTCATCAATTCGACGACCAACTACTACCACCTTTGCTTGTTGTTGGGCATAAGCGATCGCCGTTGCTCTGCCGATTCCCGATGTACCACCAGTGACTAACGCCACTTTATCTTGCAGTATCATTCTGTTTCTCCCGTTTCAATTTCGTCAGTTTGTATCGGGTAAATTTGTCTTAGCAACTCAGTGACTTCTTGCGCGATCGCAATCAGGGCATGATTGACTGAGGAGTCCTGAAGAGAATCAGTCTGAGGTTTACCTTCATGCCCTGAATTATTCTTGCCTTGTACTACTAAACGTGTCATAGAATTATCCTCAAGGAAATACTGATTTGTAATTCACTAAATCAATACGCAGGAATTCAGTTGTTCGCATGGTTCAAAAAGCGGTAATTTTGTTCAGCAGAATAGGCAAAATCTAGCCATCAAAATTAGATGGCTTACAGCACTTACAGGTAAGTCAGATATGAATTGAGAGCAAAGATCGGGGAACTTAATGACTTGCAGTAATCATGGCAGCCATCAACTCCGTCGTGTTCCAGCGCTCGGTATACCGAATTCCATTGATAAACAGGGCTGGGGCAGTCGTTACTCTACTCTCTATTCCGCCTTCGATATCTTCGTTGATGCGATCGACATGCACTTGTTTAGACAACTCTTTGAGAAATTGAGGAATGTCAAGCCCTAAATCATTGGCGTACTCGACAAGATAACCGTTCTCCAACCTTTGTTGATGGTCAAATAAGGTATCGCTCATTAACCAAAACTTTCCTTGGGCGGCGGCGGCTTCGGCGGCTTCGGCTGCCCGTTGAGCATGGGGATGAATCTGTGTTTGTGGAAAATGACGGAAGATGAAGCATAAATAATCTTCTCCAAAAGCAGCACTAAGCTCTCGTTTGATCGCTTTAATCAGCTTGTAAACGTCCGCACTTCTAGGGCATTGATAATCTCCGTACATCACCAGCACTACCTTGGCACTCAGAATACCTTGAATCCAATCTTGAGTTGAAGGTGGTACAAGTAAAGACCTGTGGCTACGATCGTCGCTCATCTTTTTACATCTGCATCAAGCATAGAACCATGCAATTTACTTGCTCGATCCATTTGCATGACTGTTTGCATAAATTCAATATAGGAGATCGCCTTCAAGCTGTCGTCTATAGTGAGTTAAAAGTTTGACAGTAGAAATTGATAGAGTAATCGTTCCATCGCAAAGTATAAGGCCGGCTCTAACTTAAGTTAGACTCTCAACTCGATCGAAAGTACACCCTACAAACTGACAATGCCGCGCTTAACAGCAACAATCACCGCTTGAGTGCGATCGCTCACATCCAACTTATTCAAAATCCGATTGACATGGGATTTAACAGTACCTTCACCGATGCTCAAAGCAGACGCAATCTCAGCGTTACTCATCCCCTGCGCCAGCGAGCGGAGTACTTCTAATTCTCTTTCACTCAGTTCTGGATTACTGAGGCGCTGTACTAACTTTGCTCCCACATCGGGCGGAATATACTTCTGACCCCGATGAACGGTGCGAATCGCATTCAGAAGCTCGTCAGGTTCAGTTTCTTTCAACAGATATCCTTTGGCTCCTGCCTGCAATCCCCGATAAATATCTTCGTCACTATCATACGTGGTCAGTACAATAATTCGAGCAGATTTAACGCTCGCACAAATTGCACCAATGGCGGCGACCCCCTCTACTTCAGGCATTCGCAGATCCATTAGCGTTACATCTGGTTGGTGTTCCCGAAAGGCGGCGATCGCCTGTTCCCCATTTTCAGCTTGTGCAATCACCTGCATATCTGGGTCACGGTTAATAATCGTGGCTAATCCTTGCCGAAAAATGGCGTGATCGTCCGCAATCAGAACCCGAATGGTCGTAGCTTGGCTCATTGTAATGCTCACTCAAAGGTTGACGGTGACAATAATTTCTGTTCCTTGTCCAGGTTGACTCCTAATCGTGAGTTGTGCGCCGATGCGCTCAGCCCGTTCGCTCATGCCGAGTAAGCCAAAACCCTCAGACGCTGAAATACTGCCAACTCCAAAGCCCTGTCCATTGTCTCTCACGCGCAAGCAAAACTGATCGCGATCGTAGACTAGCTCCACTCGAATTTCGTCGGCATTGGCGTATCTAATCGCATTAGTTAATGCTTCCTGCCCAATTCGTAGTAAGTTATTCTCGACTTCAGTGGGTAGAGAATACACTGCACCCTCAATCTCATAATATAGAGTGACATCCATTGCGGCAGTTCTGATTTGAGCGATGAGACGATGTAGAGCGCTCTGTAAACTGCCTTCCTCCAAAAGCTGAGGACGGAGCGCCACGACCGACCGCCGCGCTTCAGTCAGTCCAGTTCGTGCCAATTCTTTGATCAGGTCTAGGTGTGCCTGAGCTGCTTCTACATCATCCGTTAGTACCTGGTTTGCAGCTCCGACCTGAGCCAGAATGCCTGTAAACGACTGAGCGAGTGTATCGTGAATTTCGCGTGCCATGCGGTTGCGCTCTTCTAAAATTGAGGCTTCTTCTGCTTGCTTCAGCGCCGTAATATCTCGCGACAGCCAAATCACCTGATCGTGATTGATTGGGGCAATGCGAGCCGAAAACCAGGCTTCTCGTCCATTTAGAAACGCACTGTACTCGACCGTGAGGATTTGTTGGGTTCTCAGCACCTGCTGAATATAACCTAGAAATTCATCAGCTTGTTCCTCTCCGAGCTGATGCATGGTTTTACCAATCATCTCCTCAAAGGGTTGCCATAGCAGATTTGGTTCCAGTACCATTATTTCAAGGAATCGCCCTTCAGCAGACAGTACAAATAATGGATCGGGAATTGCCTCAATTAGAGTCCGTAGCTTTGTCTCTGAAGCTTGTAAGGCTGCTTCTGCCTGTTTGCAATCGTTGATATCCGTAACAACTCCCAACGCTCGGATGGGTTCACCGGATTCATTCCAGGTAACAATTTTGCCGACAGAACGAATCCATTTCCACTGACCATCCTGGGTACGACGGCGATACTCTACTTGATTGTTGGGGACTTCTCCAGTAATACAAGCATCGTAAGCTGCAACCACTGATTTTCTGTCGTCAGGATGCAAACTCTCAATCCAACTAGATTTGGTCGTATGAAATGTTGCTGGATCGTAGCCCAGCATTAAAGCGTATTCCGGGTTAATCACAACTTCTTCAGTTTTGATATTGAGATCGTAGAGTCCTTGATTTGAAGCGGTTAATGCTAGGCGTAGTCGTTCTTCACTCATCTGTAGAGCGGCTTCTGCTTGTTTGAGATCGCTAATGTCGGCAACCACCCCTTCGACGTATCCATCGGCTGCATTCAGATAAGAAGAGGTAAGTCCCCAGAAAACTGTCCCATCTCGTTTTCGCAGTTGTGCTTCATAGCTTTGCAGTTCCCCATCCCGCTTCAGCAACTCATGGGCTTGTTGGCGATCGCTGGGATTTACAAAATAGTCGATGCTGTGTTCCAGCCCAATGATTTCCTCTGGTGAATCAAAGCCAAGCAGATTGGCAAGGCATTGATTGGCATCAAGAATTAATCCATCCGAGATGCGGTTTCGGAAGATGCCAACCTGTGAGTTTTCAAAAATATTGCGGAACTTAGCTTCACTGCGTTGTAATGCCTCTTCTGCTTGTCTACGCTGGGTGGTGTCATTGCCCACCGATAAGATTTCAACGACATCTCCCTGGTCATTGAAGATGGCTTGATTCGACCAGGCAATCCAAACCCGTGTACCGTCTCGACAAAGGTTTTCATTCTCGGTTTGCAAGTAAGCTTGAGGCAAGGAAGCTTCAAGATTGTGAAACAGATTGTGAACAAACTGCTTGAGATCGCGTCCAGATGTTTCGGTTTCTGGAACGATTGTTTCCAGTAGGGTACGCCCTAAAATCTGATCTTCCTCATAACCAAAAAAGCTCAGTCCATAGTCATTCATGTATCGAATTTGTCCTTGCCTATCCGTGCGAAGGATGATTGAATTCGCAGTTTGAATCAGGTTACGGTAATTGGCCTCACTTTGTCGTAACGCAGCAGTTCGTTCTGCGACCTGTTGCTCTAAAGTGCAGTTGTAGTCGGCTAGGAGTTTCTCGGCTTGTTTGCGCTCTGTAATGTCCTGAAAGGTAGCGATCGCATAAGTGATATTGCCCTGTCGATCAAAAACTGGTGTTCCCCGTGCCTCAATTAGAATTGTGACCTGATCTCGACGAATTTCTATATCTTCAGTCCTAACGTGTTCGCCCCTTAATGCCCGCACAATAGGTAAACTCTCCGCTGGATAGATTTGATCCGTTCCCGCTACATAAAGCTGATAAGCCTCTGATATCTGCTCCGGTGCTATGGAAGTATCAGTTTCTTTGCCCCTGAGTTGATTGCCGCATTGGTTGATATAGTAAGGGCGACCCGCCGCATCCACGATCGCAATTCCCACCGGAATCGCTTCAAGGAACTGGGCGATCTTGCTTTCCTTAGCCTGCAGCTCTGAGTAAAGATTGGCATTTTCGATAGCGATCGCTGCTTGAGTCGATAATAGCTGCAAGACCTGCGATCGCTCTGGTGTAAATACTTTGGCTGCTAACCGATTTTCTAAATACAACACACCGACCAGCTTGGCTTGATTCAGCAGCGGCAAACAGAAAATAGATTGAGGCTGGTTCTGTTGAATGTATGGCTCATTAATAAAAGCACCTTCACGAGTCGCATCATTTAAGATGACAGGCTTCAGAGTCCGAATCACATATTGAATGATTGATTCTGGCAATTGATCGGCAATTGGAATAGACTGTAACACCTGAGTCGCACAAGCATTCTCATCGGCATTGAGTTCACAAGCCGCTTCAATCGACCATTCTCCTGAGTTTTCTAGAATCAGATATCCGGTTTGTGCGCCAGCATTCTCAATTAAAGTTTGCATCAGCGATCGCAGCAATTGCTTCAGTTCAATTTCACGAGAAATCGCCTGTGAAGCTTTCATCACTGCTGCTAAATCGAAAGCGGTATGGAAGGGATTAGAGATAGTTTTAGCAGTAATAGGAATTGATGCAGAAGCGGCTCTAGACGACTGAGAAAAGAACTGTGGATAGCGAGTTTCTAAGTCTTTAACTTTAGCGGTTGCGCCCCAGCGATCGTAGCAATAGTGCGCCTCTTTCATATAGGTTTGAGCAATTTTTTCCCGACCTCGCGCCAGATAATGTTTTGCCGCCAATTCATACGCGAGTGCTTCTTCTTGAAGATACTCATTGTCTTTAGCCCCTTGAATCGCCCGTTCATAAAACTCTTCAGCCTCAAGAAACTGCCCTAAGACTCGCGCTTTCTCTGCCTCAACCAGATGAAATTTATGGAGATAATTCATCGGGGCGTGTTCTGCCCATTTTTGCATCTTTTCTTGGTTGGCAATAACACAACTTAGCCCATCTGTTTTTTCAGAGTTTGAAGCATTAAGCGGTAGGCGCAAAAGCGCCAGAGAATGGTAGAAACAAAATACAGGTAAAACCGTTATCGCTGTCACGTCTTCAAAATGTTGCCTTGCCAAAAGAGCAGTCTGTACAGCTTGATGGTGTTCTTCAAATAGATAACACAACATGACTTTGTGCAAATAGAGTATTTGAATTGCAGGTCCATCTTTAACTGCAATAGCGTGTGATAACACCTCTTCTTCATTACACACCCGACCAACTAAACGACTGGGATTCTCAGATCTATCTAACAAATTAAGAATAGTCTGCCGCAATATTGTCAGCCAATTCGAGGGACTCTCTCGTCTAATTTGGTCGATCGCTTTGCTGTAAATTACTGTTTTTCGTTCCAGTTGAGTAAGTTCCTCTCCAGCAAAAAATGAGTTATGGCACAAGTAATATGCAGCATAACCAGCAGATCCAAAGTCTCCGGTTTCCACTCCTTCCTGATAAGCCTCAACCAGCAGTGGTATCGTCTCCTTAAGATGTACTTTCCATTGCATAATCTGGTCACTAAATAACTGTAATGCTCTAGCCCTGCCTTTTTTATTATTCAATCGTTCTGCCAAGCTAAGAGCCAATTGACCAAATTTATAGCCGAGTTCAATGTCTTGAACAACTCCACATAGAACAAATCCGTAGGCAGCATAATACAGCGGTGACCAGATAGTATTACCGTATTTGATTGATAAATTTACCGTTTTACAATTAATCAGTATCCACAGTGCTGGTAACGTTATAGCTGCAGCAGACACCATATTCGATAGAATTGAAATAGCCGCCAGTGGTTCTGGTGCAGTCATCTCTGGTAAATTAATTAAGTCTTCGATTTCTCGTTCAGCGAGTAGTGCAGCCGTTTCCTCCAATCCGCATTGAATATCTGCCTGACTTGGATTTTCTATTAAATCTATTCCCAAGAGCTTTAACACTTCCAATCCAGCTTTTAGTGCTTCTTTTAGGTTGCCCTGTGACAAATATCTTTGATTTCTGCTATCGTAAGCTTGCACTTTGTCAACCACTGTTTTGGCACGAGCGAGTACCACTTCTACCAACTGTTCTATCTCATCAAAGCGACCCTGGAGATACGCCGCTTCTGCTGCTTCTGAGTACAGCGCTAAGGTGAGGTCATACTCACTCTGCCAACTCTCTGAATTGAGGAGTTTAAGCCCTGTAGTGAAATACTTAAAAGCTGCTTCATAAGCCGTTGCTGCCTTTGCTTTCTGGCCTGCCATTAAATTCAATCTGGCAATTTCAGTTCGTTCCGATCGAGCAGTGAATAGCTCAAGTCCTTGATTGAGATGATCGATGATTTCAAACAACCGATCGGATCGTTGCTCTGGTGAAGTTTTTTCGAGCAAATTACGACCGATTTGAAGATGAACCACTTGTTTCTGCGATTCATCAATCAAAGCATAAGCCGCTTGCTGAACGCGATCGTGCGAAAACTTATACTCTTGAACCAACAAGTTTTCATCCAAGTCAGACAAAGGTTGAATTAATCCAGCTTGTATTGCTTCTAATAAATCCTGAAAAATTGCTTTCGGTGATTTTTCGCAAACGATCGCCAACGTTTCTAAATCAAACTCAGACCCAACACAAGCAGCGATGGAGAGAACTTGCTGTGTTGCTTCCGGCAATTTCTGCAACTGACGCAGCAGCAACTCCACCACATTAGCAGTGATATCTTGAGCTTCAATCTCAGCTAGGTTCCACTGCCAACTCAACTGTTGGGCATCAAAGGTCAACAGGTTTTCGCCATACAGCAGCCTCAAAAATTCACCAACAAAGAAAGGGTTGCCCTCGGTTTTACGCAACACGACTTGGGCTAAGGAACGAACGGCATCAGGATTGCGATGTAACGTCTCAGCCACCAGTTGAGTCAACGGTTCCAGCGTTAAAGGAGTCAGGGTAATTTCTTGAATCGCTGCACCCTGATTTCGCAAGCTCTCCAGCATCAAAATTAATGAATGCGTTGGAGATACTTCATGATCTCGATAGGCTCCGATCAAAAACAGGGATTGAGTTTGCTCGTCAAGCAATATGAGTTCAATTAATTTCAGCGTTGCAGAATCGATCCACTGTAGATCGTCTAAAAAGATGACCAGGGGATGCTCTTTTGCACAAAACACCCGCACAAACCTTTGAAACGTGAGATTGAAGCGATTCTGTGCTTCTGTTGCTCCAACTTCGGGCACAGGTGGTTGCTTGCCAATAATGAACTCAACTTCGGGAATGACATCTATGATAATTTGTCCGTTGTTTCCTAAAGCAGTGAGTAAACGCGATCGCCATATTTCCACCTGTTCATTGGGTTCACCCAACAGTTGCTGCACCAATTTTTGCAGGGCATCGACGATCGCGCTGTAGGGAATATTGCGCCGGAATTGGTCAAATTTACCCCAGATAAAATAGCCGTGCTTTGCGGTGATCGGTTTAGAGAGTTCCTGTACCAATGCTGTTTTGCCAACGCCAGCGTAACCAGAAACCAGCATCATTTCACGGACTGCCTTACTCCCTGCCACTCTGTCCAACGCTACCCATAATGCTGCAATCTCCGCTTCTCGCCCATACAGTTTTTGAGGAATACGGAACTGCTCGGAAACATCTTGCAGTCCTAACGATATGGTGTTAAGCTGACCCATTTCCGTCAGTTGTTGGGCACAGCGCTCTAGATCCGCTTTGATGCCCCAGGCACTTTGATAACGATCCTCTGCATTTTTTGCCATCAGTTTCAAAATCAGGTTTGAAACAGGTTGGGGGATCGTGGCATTCAATTCATGGGGGGGAATCGGCGGTGTAGCAATGTGACAGTGAACTAGTTCCAGGAGATCACTGGTGGGAAACGGCAATTGCCCCGTCAACAGTTCGTAGAAGGTTACACCCAGTGAGTAGAAATCCGTGCGATAGTCGAGCATCCGGTTCATTCGCCCGGTTTGCTCTGGCGACAAATAGGCGGGGGTTCCTTCTAGAAGATAGAGACTTTTGAATGTGGGATTGGTGCGACTGAAGCGAGTGGCAATGCCAAAATCAATGATTTTGACAACGCCAGTCCTCGGATTAAAGACAATGTTGCCAGGATTAATGTCTTTATGGATGACATGAGCCGCATGGATTTTGCCTAGAGTATCAGTAATGGCGATCGCCAGCCTCAGAAAAGTAGGTAAGGGCATAGGAGAGAAATCTAATTGTTGCCGCATCCAGCATTCTAAAGACTCTCCACCAAAGTCTTCCAAAAGAATAACCAGCGTGCGCTGGTAGTCTTGTTGGCTGTATGCCTTGACTACGCCTTCAAGGTTGAGAAAACGAGTAATTTCATACTCCTGCCGATAGCGAGTTAATTCCTGAGGAGAGGGATAATCCTGCTTGAGAACTTTGGCAATCACTGCACAATCATCTTGCTCTCTGATGCCCCGATACACCAAAGAAGCTAGGCTCTCATAGATTTTGCTGTGGATAGTAATTCCAGGCAGGGTAATCATTGAATGCTCCCTAGATAAAGGACTGTCATCCGTTTCCCAAAGTATATCGCTTGCCAAACTCCAGAATATAAAGCTCTTTGTGTAGATATTTATATCTTGACTTGTAATTGCTCAACTCAGTAGCCAATCAGACTGGTGTGAGGCAAGGGCATGGGAAATAGCCTGGAAGGCAGAGATACTCTGACGGCGAGCCGTATTACTGGGGTGTGTCGGTATGTATTGCAGGGGCATACAGGAGGGGTTTTCACCCTAGCATTTGCAGCCCACGATCAGCAGCTAATCAGCGGTAATTTTGATCGAACCATCCGAGTCTGGAATCTACAAACTGGTGAAAGTGTAAAAGTCTTGCGGGGACATACGGGTGGGATCTGGTCGGTTGCTGTATGCCTTGATAATCAACTATTAGCGAGTGGCAGTGGCGATCGGACTATTCGGCTCTGGAATCTGCAAACTGGATCTTGTTTGAACGTCGTGCACGAACACACCAGTTGGGTCACGTCAGTCAGCTTTAGCCCAGATGGTCAGTTTTTAATCAGTGGCAGTAACGATCGCACCCTTAAAGTGTGGGACATCGCTACCGGATTTTGCATTCAGACATTGATGGTCGATCAATTGTATGAATGTACTTTCGATCGAATTCGGATTCTAACTTAAGTTAGAGCCAGCCTTCTACTCTGCGATGGAACGGTTAATCTATCAATTTGCACTGTAAAAAATTTAACTTGCTATAGGCGACAGCTTGAAGGTGACCACCTATATTGAATTTGTGCAAACAGTCATGCAAATGGATCGAGCAAGTAAATTGCACGGCTCCATGCTTGAAGGCATGAATATTCAAGGTGCAACTGGATTAACGCACGCTCAAGCAGCGACGTTGAAAGCATTAGGAGCGATCGCACAGTGAAGCGAATGCCCTTTGGGCACGCGATGCGAAAATCTTAACTCTGTGCTTAACTCGCGGATCTTAAATAATGGCGAAATTTGGAGTTGTCTTGCAGACTCAGTTCATGGCGCGATCGCTTACGTCATCAACCCTTGAGGGTAAACAGACGCTTCACTTAAAAGCACAAGCAGAGATGTTTAGCTTTTGATTTCATTCTGCAATTCCTCATTCACCAATCACTCAAATAGGAGAATTACCTAATGTCTACATTCAAGTACAATCGTCTAGACAAGAATAATGCTGCGGTTTTACTGGTGGATCACCAAACTGGACTATTCTCGCTTGTGCGGGATATTGGTGCTGCTGACTTCAAAAATAATGTCCTAGCGCTAGCAAGTATAGCCAAGTTTTTCAACCTGCCTACTGTTTTGACTACTAGCTTTGAGGACGGTCCCAATGGAGTCATCCTGCCGGAACTCAAGGAGAAGTTTCCTGATGCTCCCTTCATTCCGCGCCCCGGACAGATCAACGCTTGGGACAATGAGGAATTTGTTAAAGCCGTAGAAGCAACGGGTAAGAAGCAATTGATTATTGCCGGAATTGTCACGGATGTCTGTGTCACTTTTTGCACGCTTTCAGCATTGGAGGCAGGGTATGACGTTTTTGTTGTCACTGATGCCTCTGGCACCTTCGATGAAGCCTGCCGCGATGCAGCTTGGGATCGGATGTCTCGTGCTGGCGCTCAGTTGGTCAATTGGTTTAGCGTTGTGGGTGAATTGCACCGTGATTGGCGTAACGATATTGAAGGGCTAGGTAATCTCCTTGCAGAGTTTATTCCTGACTACAAAAACCTAATGACGAGCTATGCAGCAACATCAAATGCTGGCTCTGCCAATCGTGAACGCCTCATGACTCGTGTGTAACTGAGTGGATGTTGTCATTGCTCAGTGATCCAGTTCATTTGCAGCATTGCAGCAGCATTGGATGATTTCGTGGAGGCTAGGAACGATTTCTGGCGATCGCTCCTAGCCAAGGTGAGTGCTGCCGAAAATTGCCAAGAAATGCCGTGTTTTGAGGGGATTGATTCTCAATGAAACTTCTCTTTCAGTCGATTCTCTCATCGTGTCTGCTCTTTGGAGGCTTTCTGATTCACCCATCCCTGGTTGAGTCTGTCATTGCCCAGGATACCTTGCAAGGTCAAGTCACCTCTGTGAATCAACTGGCTGATGTGCAACCTACCGATTGGGCATTTGCAGCATTACAAGCCTTAGTCGATCGCTACGACTGTATGGTTGGTTATCCAAATCAACTATTTCAGGGCAATCGAGCCATTACTCGTTATGAGTTTGCTGCTGGGCTAAATGCTTGTCTTGATCGGCTAAATCAGCTACTAGCCAGTGCAACAGTAGATCTGGCGGAAAGAGAAAATCTACAAACACTACAAAAACTTCAAGCGGAATTTGCATCAGAACTCTCAACATTACGTGGACAGGTAGATTCCTTAGAAACCCGCACAACTCGATTAGAGTCTCAGCTATTCTCTCCTACAACAAAATTGACTGGAGAGGTCGTTTTTGCTGTGAGCGGTGCATTTGGTAGTGATAGAGCTGTACCACCAGGAGAAACACCTGGTTCTAGGGGTGAGATCGGTGACACTATCATTTTTAGCGGTCGTGCGCGGTTGATCTTGGACACCAGTTTTACGGGGCAAGATTTACTGAGAATTCGATTTCAGGCTGGTAATATTCCAAACTTTAGAGCCGCCACAGGAACCAATATGGCTCGCCTAAGTTTTGATGGTAATACAGACAATCAGTTCATTCTCAATCAACTTTATTATCAATTTCCCATCGGGTCAGATACTAGGGTGACTGCGATCGCACAGGGCACTTTGTTTGATGTGGTTGATACGATTAACCCTCTATTGGGAAGTGATGGCAGAGGTTCGATTTCCGCATTTGGGGTGCGTAGCCCTATCTATCGTGAAGAAACAGGTGGGACAGGTGTTGGTATCAACCATAACTTTAACTCAGCCATCAATTTGACACTGGTTTATCTTGCTAATAACGCCAACAACCCGACTGCGGGAGCTGGATTATTTGATGGTTCTTACTCTGCCTTAGCACAACTGACACTCAAACCCACAGAATCCTTAAGTTTGGGCTTAACCTATGCTCGTTCTTTGAATTCAATTGATATTGGTACAAGTAGTGCCATTACCAATGATCCGTTTAATGGAAACAGTACCAGCATTGTTGGGGATAGCTATAGTCTTACAGCTTCCTGGCTTGTTAACCCTGCTTTCAGATTGGGAGGATGGATAGGATATCTCCGGGCATCGGCGCAAGACATCTCCAATGCTCCTACTGCTGAGATTTTTTACTACGCAGTTAATTTTGGATTTCCAGATTTGGGTAAGGAAGGAAACTTATTAGGTTTTGTTTTTGGACAACCGCCTAGAGTGATCAGCAATCCGTTTGGAGTAATCGATCGTAGCACCTCATTGCACTTTGAAATCTTCTACCGGTTTCAAATGAACGACCATCTCTCAATCACTCCTGGTGTAATCGTCATTACCAACCCTGAACACAACAGCAATAATGACACGATTTTTGTTGGCACCATTCGAACGACGTTTCAGTTTTAGAGTCTATACAGGCAGGGTAAGAGCTGTTTTCCTGTTTTAACCATCCAATTTCCCGGACTGTTAAATTCTATGTTGGAAGAACCATTGGCGAGCAATACCAGTCAAGAAAACTATCTAGTCACCGCCGTGATTTCTCATATCGTGAGACCAGGACGTGAACAAGGTTATGAAGCATGGTGTCATGGCATCGCCGCAGATGCACGAAAATTCAAGGGACATTTAGGTGTCAGCACAATTCGACCTCATGATCACGATCATCTTGAATACGTGGTCATTCTCAAGTTCGATTGCTACAACAATCTCAAAACCTGGATTGAATCAGATATTCGGCAAGAATGGATTGAGCGACTACAACCCTTAATTGAAAAGCCAGAAGCAATTCAAACCCTGACTGGGCTGGAAACCTGGTTTACGCTTCCTGACAAACCCATGAAGGCTCCACCTCCGCGCTACAAAATGGCGATCGTGACATGGCTGGGAGTGTTTTTTACGATATCTATTCTCAATCGTTTGCTAGTACCCCTCCTAACGGGGCTTCCGGTATTGCTCAGAACCTTGTTGGTGACAGGTCTAACGGTTCCCCTGCTGACCTACGTGATTATGCCACGCCTAACCCAACTTTTTCGCAAATGGCTGTATCCCACTTGATCGAGTACATATCTTGCACATTCACAGGAATCTTCCATGTCTTGTCAACACTTGAACGAACTGACGCTAGAGGATATGATTTCAAAAGCCAATTACCCGGTATTCCGCTGTGAGGAATGCCTGCGAGTTGGCGATCGCTGGGTACATTTAAGAATTTGTCAAACCTGCGGCAAAATGTTGTGCTGCGACTCATCCAAAAATCAGCACGCACGCCGTCATTATGAAGAAAGTGGACATGCGGTGATCAGTTCAGCCGAATTGGGAGAACAATGGCTGTGGTGTTTTGCCGATGAACAACAGAAGAACTATTGAGCGCGCGCCCCTTTTCTATTCGCGAGGAAACCATAATGTCAAATCAGCCTACCCTGACCTCAACGGATATTTGGCCGAGTTTACCCCTGGACGCATGGCAAGAGACCTATGCCACCTTGCACATGTGGACTCAAATCATCGGCAAAATCCGATTTGCCCAAACTCCGTGGATTAATCATTCCTGGCATATTCCCCTCTATTTAACCGTTCGGGGACTGACCACTTCCACGATTCCCTATGGCAGCCGCATCTTTCAAATCGACTTTGATTTCATCGATCATGAGCTGCTGATTCAAACCAGCGAAGGGGCAAAACGGGCGATCGCACTCTACCCTCGCTCTGTCGCTGATTTTTATCAGACTGTGATGGAAAATCTGAGAGAATTAGATCTTCACATCACAATTAACACCAAACCAAATGAAGTACCCAATCCAATTCGATTTGAGCAGGATGAAACCCATGCTGCTTATGATGCGGATTATGCCAACCGATGCTGGCGAGTGCTGCTACAGTCCGATCGCGTCTTTCGAGAATTTCGTTCACATTTTTCCGGCAAGGTTAGTCCTGTTCATTTTTTCTGGGGGAGTTTTGATTTAGCAGTGACTCGCTTTTCTGGGCGATCGGCTCCTGAACATCCAGGAGGGGTGCCAAATCTACCAGATGCTGTAGCAAAGGAAGCCTATTCCCAGGAAGTCAGTAGTGCCGGATTTTGGCCCGGAGCCGGATTATCATACCCAGCGTTTTATTCCTATGCGTACCCAGAACCCGATGGGTTTAAGCAGGATACGATTCGTCCCGATGCTGCATTTTACAGTCAAGAATTGGGCGAGTTTATTTTGCCCTATGACGCTGTCCGCGAGGCAGAATCACCGGATCAGATGTTGTTAGAGTTCTTGCAAAGCACCTACGAAGCTGCCGCCAAGTTCGGCAACTGGAATCAAGAAGAACTCAAGCAGTTGACATTTAAGTCGCAACTGCATCCTTAAATTGACGTTTAACTGGCAGATCTTAAGTGGTGAAATGTAGGACAGTTTCGCAGACTGGTTTATTGGACGCGAGAGTGGAAAAAAGTTGGGGATTGCAACGACAAGGTATTGGCACACACGCTGCTTAACGCTCTTCTGTCACTCTCCGGTTTTTCGTATAATTAATAATTCCCAAAGACAAGGTATGCTAAGTCATGCGGGGGTTGGCGATCGCCTAAAGAGACCCATTTCGTATCTTCAAGAATTTTTACTCAGAAAAAATTGCGCGATTGCTTGCTCTGTCTACGGTCTAGGGTTCAGAAAACACAAAGCTTTTCGGAAAGTGACAGAAGAGGGATATCCCTAGTTTGTCACTCTAGGAAGAAGAAAATTGGTGAATAGTATTTAATTTAGTCCCTGTTAAGGCATTAGCACAGAGATTAACCAGACCAATTAAAGTATTAAAACTACTAACTAATAGAGGAGCTTCAAAAACCTTCAACCAAGGTTCAACTAATTTGAGTGCTAATAGTGGTAATAATAGTAATTGCATATTATTTAGCATTGATTTCCAGCCTTGATTGAAATCCCAGTCTGGATGTTCAGCTAGATAATTATTCAGTTCAAATTGACAAGTTGATAAGTCAGATAATTCCGAATTCTGAGTTGAAATAGCCCTCATACTAACCAATAGAAAAGCACAACAAATAGCTTCCCACTATTTAGCAATATCATTATATTTAGTTAGATGAAACTCCGACCAACCTAATTCTAATTTGCTTTGTCTAAATCCATATTCAATCCAAGTTCTTTCTCCATAAATATTGCCTACATCTTGATATTTTATTGGGTCACAATTAGTCATTACATAAGATGTACTATTGACTGGTAATGTTTCTGGCTCAGTTGTTAGATACCAATAAGTATATTTATTTCGTTGCCAAAATATTATCTCACACACATATCTTTTTTGTCGTTGACCTTTACTTAATATTCGGTCAAATTCGTGCCACGCAGTCTGTTCAACCTTCTCCTCCTCTGGCATCCAGACTCCATGATTACTTCTAATTGCTACCATAAAATGCAATTTCAATTTTTCTAAGACTCTCAGTAAGTTTGTGACACTTTCCCCGTACAAACTATCAGCTAGTACATATCTAATTTTTAATCCTTGACTAACTAATTGTTCCACTAATCTCGCAGCTATTTGGGGTTTACTTTGATATTTATTTCCCGGTTTTAGTCGAAATTTTGGTTTGTAAACTTCAAACAATAATGGGGATGTTATGCCATTTTTAACTCCATAAATATTGACACTTACAATCCCATTGTCTACTTTTCCTAGTCTTCCTAAATATTGTCTAGCTACATATTCAGTTTTATTTCCTTTTTTTGGGTCTCCGGTCTCATCTATAATAATGTCAATTGCTTCTTCTTTTAACCAGTTAAAGATATTTTTTAGTCTCTCTGCTCTTAATTCTTCCAATGTCCAGGGCGATTGTGTTAAAAAATTATGCAATGATTGACTATTTTTTAAACCAATTATTTTAGAGATTGTTACTAAACTTTTTCTCTTGCTTGGTGTCAAAATCCCCATGATAATTTGCTTAAATGCTTCATAACTTCTAACTTCTGGAAAGATTTTTTGATAACTCCCACAATATTGATCAATGAAACTAATGGTAGGTTGTGGAATTTTGGGCTGTATCATCGTCTGTGTCTCCCATTTAGACTTCTCTTCCTATTTTACCCTTCCTAGAGTGACAAACTAAATATATAGCAATCCTAAAGGATTCACAAAATTTTACAAATTACAATAGTTGTCGAGTATAATAATACTTGTCTATTGGATATTAGTGAAAAAACAATATGTCTGAGCAGCAATCTTTAAAAGAGTTAAGGAATTTTATCGATAGCAACCCCGACCCGAGAGAACTGAAGCGAGCTTTAGCAGTAATGATGTGGATTAAAGGCGTACCTGGTTCTGAGATAAAAAAATATTAAATGTATCACCAACATTTATCAGTCAATGTAAAATAAAATTTATCAAAGATGGAGTTAAAGAATTAAAACTGAAATATCACGGGTCAAAAGCATATCTAAGTCGAGAACAACGCCAGGAAATTATCAATTACTTAGATGCTCAAGAGTATGTGAGTTTACAGGAGCTTCGGGAATACATAGAAGACAAGTATGATGTTCGCTTCAAATCCAGTCAAAGCTATTATACATTGCTTGATGAAGCCAAGATTAGCTGGAAGAAAACTCAAAAGAAGAACAGGGTAAGCGCACCTCAAACGCAGTTGCCATCTAGGTTGTAGGACTGCTACTTTGAGAGAGTTCAGGGAGTGCTGCGACTAATATAGCAATCCTAAATCAGTTGCAAATAAATCCGGCTTCACTAAGGGTGATTAAGTTGTTATTAATTTAGGCTTTTTAGCAAAAAAGCCATACATATTTAATTTGAAGAAGTCAAAAACTTGACAATGAGTTACAAGCATAAATAGTTTTTTAATAAGTGGGAAAGATTTACAGAGATACCAATGTTTTCTTAGAAAAGTTTTACCTTGAAGCCAAATATCTTCTACAGGGTTTTGCTCAGGTGCATTAGGGGCAAATAATTCACATCTTATCAACCATTCAGATTTTTCTAAATTCTGATTAACCAAGCCCAGATATTCTCGCATTTCGGCGTATTTATGATAACTTGCCCCATCCCAAAATATCAAAATTCTTGCTCCTATATTTAGACTTTGAAGGTATTTTACAAACAAAACTGGGTAGTAGTGCATAGTAATGGTACACTTGAGGTCAGAACCCTGAAAAATTTCAGTCAAGTCGATGAATTGTCCTAAGTGCCAATCAACCCAAATCATCAAATACGGACACACCCACTACGGTAAACCTCGATTTCGCTGTCTTGCTTGTGGACGGCAGTTTGTGGAAAATGCTACTCGAGGGCCCATAGATGAAGCAACTCGTAAGTTGATTGATAAACTGTTACTCGAACGCTGTTCTCTGGCAGCCATTGCACGAGTTACGGGTGTATCTGAGCGCTGGTTACAAATGTACGTCAACCAGAAATTTTATCAGACCCCCTGTGAGAGTGGAAATCACTAAAAAAAACCATGCCAGCTGACGATTCAGTTAGACGAGATGTGGTCATTCGTTGGTTCCAAAGATAACAAACAATGGA
>NZ_JAUBQX010000053.1:0-40293 GCF_036701505.1 Microcoleus sp. Pol11C2 | reverse complement strand
TGATAAATTTTGAAATACGGGCATTACTTTTTTGGCATTTTCCTAAAAAATGAGCAGCGGTAAGTACGGAAGAGCCCATAATCTCTTGAAGGCTTCTGGCTTTAAGCTTTGCACTTGTTCGTAAGTCATCAGTTTTTCCTCTCAATCACCTCACTATTGCCCTTATTGGAGACTTTTGCAAGAGGTCTAAGGAAAAATAGCTTCCCAAGTATAATCCTCTATCGAGCCTATAACTGGAGATGCAATGGTAGCAATAATGGCTTGCCTCAATCTTTCAATCTCGTTTTCCGTCAGCACTCAAGAGTTCCTCTACAACTCGTAAAAATTCACCCATTGTTATGTCCAGAGCATTTGTAATGTGACTAAGAACTCTAACAGATGGACTTTTGAGTCCTCGCTCAAGCTGGCTGATATAGGTTCTGTGCAGACCTGTGACTTCTGCCAGATATTCTTGGGACCAACGTTTCTCTATGCGACGACGTTGTATTTCTAATCCTAAAGTTTGGTCTAGTTTGCTAGGCTGCATAGAGAGAAATAGTAAGATTTTGAATACAAAAGTGCTACAGACTAAAGTATTCAAGGTGGCTATATGAACACTGAACTCACTCCCCTCTGGTGGCAATGGCATCTTGGCTGTGTCCAAAAGCCCAGGTTTAACCAGCTTTTTCCCCATGCCGCGAAACTTCCCGCTAAATTAAAGAAGTAAAAAAATCATTCACATCCTACCCAGGAGATGCCATGCCTCGCGTCAGAGCACCAGAATTCCCCGGAAACTACCCCTGGTTAAACACCGACAAACCTTTATCCATTGAATCTCTAAAAGGCCGGGTCGTCCTCCTCGACTTCTGGACGTACTGCTGCATCAACTGCTTGCACGTCCTCCCAGACTTAAAATACCTCGAACAAAAATATAAAGATTCTCTCACGGTTATCGGCGTTCACTCGGCAAAATTTGAAAACGAAAAAGAAGTAGAAAACATCCGCCAAGCTATCCTCCGCTACGATATCGAACATCCGGTAATTGTAGACAGTGGCATGAAAGTTTGGCAAAGCTATGCGGTTCGCGCTTGGCCGACTTTAATGGTGATCGATCCTGAAAGTTATGTCGTCGGCTTTGTTTCCGGCGAAGGCAATAGAGAAGCACTTGACGAGTTAGTTGGCAAGTTAATTGCTGAATACAAAGATAAAAATGCACTTAACTTTAAACAACTCAGTTTTCGCTTAGAAAAACAGCGCAAACCTGTATCAACACCGCTGGCTTTTCCCGGTAAAGTGCTGGCATTTGCGATCGCTGCAACGGAGGCAAAACAGCTTCACCAACAGGTCGCGCTTTTGGGCGAAATGAGTCAGGAAAATGAATCTGTAGATGAAACTGTATTGCCCGGACCTGCTAATTCAGTCATACAAAACTTAGTCGGTTCTTGCTTATTTATTGCCGATTCAGGACACAATAGGATTGTTGTCAGCACCCTCGAAGGTGAGGTGCT
The DNA here is from genome assembly GCF_036701505.1 of Microcoleus sp. Pol11C2. Lineage (NCBI taxonomy): Bacteria > Bacillati > Cyanobacteriota > Cyanophyceae > Oscillatoriales > Microcoleaceae > Microcoleus > Microcoleus sp. Pol11C2. The sequence goes on along the minus strand of NZ_JAUBQX010000053.1, from coordinate 38,806 downwards.
GCACGTCATCGGTAGTGGCAAACCGGGTTTAACTGATGGGGATTTTGAAGAGGCTGAGTTTTTTGCACCTCAAGGTATGGCTTTTGATGCAGAAAGTCAAATTCTATATGTTGCTGATACGGAAAATCATGCTCTCAGAAAGATTGATTTTACGACTCAACGGGTGGAAACTGTTGCTGGTACCGGCGAACAAAGTCACGAAATTTCACCCCACAGCGGCAAGGGTTTAGAAACGCAATTGAATTCGCCTTGGGATTTAGAAAGAGTTGGAAATAGACTTTTTATTGCAATGGCGGGTTCCCACCAAATTTGGGAAATGCAGTTAGACACTGGTATGATCGGCACTTATGCGGGTATTGGCCGAGAATCCTGTGTGGACGGGAATCTTGCAGAATCTGCTTTTTCTCAGCCCAGCGGGCTCGCTACGGATCGATCGGAGTTGTTTGTTGCCGACAGCGAAATTAGTTCGATTCGCGCTGTGGGTATAGATGAAGACCCGAAGGTTCGCACTGTTTGCGGTAGCGGTGAATTGTTTGGTTTTGGAGATAAAGATGGTCGCGGTGATGAGGTAAGGTTGCAGCATTGTTTGGGTGTTGAATACGCTCAAAATTATCTCTGGGTGGCTGATACTTACAATCACAAAATTAAGCGGATCGACCACCGGGGCGGTACCTGCAGAACCATGATTGGAGATGGTACAGCAGGTTTGGTTGACGCTAAAGGCCTCAAGGCTCGATTTTTTGAACCTTCAGGGTTGAGTGCGATCGGGCCTCATTTGTTTGTTGCTGATACCAACAATCATGTAATTCGGCGAGTTGAGTTGGATACGCTGGAAGTCACAACCTTAGATTTCCCCAGTTTGTGCGCTCCCGATGTTTGTCTTCCTGATTAAGCCGATCGACCTTTTTGACATCAGGCACGGTTTTCAATTCTCCTGATTGCCAGATTGATCGTGGTAACGTAGGGTGCTCTTCGGCGCACCTTACCGCAACTTTCCAGCAAAGTAAGCTACCCTAATTATTCGTGGCGAGTGTAGTGTCTCACCAGCAATTCAGTTCTGGATGCAGAACCTTTATATTTAGGGTACAGGGGAGAAGAACACCTGACCGATATAAGTAGAACGCCAAACCACTTTTTGCGTCCAGGACTGAATTACTAAATGTTGTTAATTCCATCGCTACTAAAACCGCGATCGCCAGTATTAAATACTCGCAAAAACCCTCGCCCCAATCTAAAATTCCGAATAGCTCAGCAGCCGCACTATTTTTTCATTATCGTTCAATTCGCCGACAATTCGTCGCACGGGTTTCGGCCAAATTTTAATCAAAGTAGGAGTTGCTGAAATCTGATCTGCCTCAGCTTGGTCTGGATGTTTCAAAACATCAATTACTTTTAAAGTGTAGGGACGATCGAGGCATTTCTCTAAGAACTGGTGTAAAGTTTCGAGGGTACGTTCGGTGCTGGGGTTGCTGCCGGAAACAAACAGACGCAAAACGTAACCTTGAGTTTGTGGCGGTGGGGTGAGTGCTGTTGGTTTGGGAAGCCGAGTCTGCTGGGATTGCGGAAAGCCCAAGCGAGTTACTATCGAACTGCTCCAGTCCGATCGAGCTTCGGGGCTGGCATACTGTACAACTAAGTCGTGATTTTCCCAAAGTTCGGGGAATTCTTCGTGATAAGTAGCAATTGCCATCGGTTCGCACATTTCTTCGCTGCGGGGGTGCCACACTAAGTCGCCAGTGCCAAAAATGGCATTCAGCAGCGTTTGATGTCGCAGCACGGGGGGGTAGGCCTCAGCAGCAACTCGCACCTGCCGATCGCCTGGATCGAGCCAGCAGTCAACGGTTGCCGTGTAGCAAGGTATCAAAAAATGCGGCGGTTCCGACAAACCGAGGATCTCCTGTAGAGCTACGCACAACTGCAAGTGCCACCGAGTTTGCTTGCGGGGGTCTATGCAATAGATTAAGTCTCCCCCTGGTGTAAACAGCGCAATTCCTTTGAAAAATTCCGGCAAAATGGGGCGATCGACTTTCAATTCACTACACCAATAAAAGTTAAAAGTTAACACTTAACTGTTAACTTTTAACTGTTAACACTCGACCTTTAGACTCGACCTCGGAGCATCTGAGCCATTTCGTTCGGGTACGGCGAGTTCTCTACACAAAGTTCTTCAGTAATCCGACCTTCTTGATAAAGGCCGTAGAGCGACTTATTCATCGTCGTCATGCCTTCATAAGTATCTTTGATCATGATTTGATTGATTTCCTCATTCTGGCCCTTCAGAATGTATTCCTTAACCACGTCGGTATTGATCAAAACGTCGTGGAAAGCAGCCCGCTTCCCGTCTGTGGTTTTGCACAGCAGTTGAGCAATAATCGCCACTAGGGATTCGGAAATGGAAACCCGTATCGCCTCCTGTTCTTCGGGCCCGAACATATCCAGAATCCGGTTCAGGGTTTTAATCGCACTGTTGGTGTGCAGGGTTCCTGCAACTAAGTGACCTGTCTGAGAGGCTTTGAGGGCGATTTCCACCGTCTCTCTGTCCCGAATTTCTCCTACTAGCATCATGTCCGGGTCTTGTCGCAGAGCGCCTTTGAGAGCGTTCATAAACTTGAGCGTGTGCCTGCCGACTTCCCGGTGCTTGATCAAGGATTTTTTGCTTTCGTGTACGAATTCTACCGGGTCTTCGATCGTGATGATATTGTAGGCTTTATTCTTATTGATGTAATCGATCATCGCAGCCAAGGTGGTAGACTTACCCGAACCTGTCGGGCCCGTCACCAAAATCAGCCCTTTGTGGTAGCCGCATATTTTCTTAAAGACCTCCGGCAGCTTCAATTCCTCCAGTGTCATTATTTTGGAAGGAATTAGCCGCAGCACCATTGCCGGCCCGGCTAAGGAGTCCATGCAACTGATCCGAATCCGCACGAACCCGAAGTCGAAAGCGCCGTCAAAGTCTAGGGTTTTTTGGAAAATTTCAATTTCTTCATCGCTCATGCACTCGCGCAACCAGCCAAAAAACGTATCTAAATCTGTTGGTGGATAGCCGATGTCGGCAATTTCGCCCCGCGTGCGGAAGCGAGGCACTTCGTTTACGCCGAGGTGAAGGTCGGATACTCCTTCATCTTTGGCTCGGAGGACTAGCTCTTTCAAAGTCGGAGATCCGCCGCTGCTAAAGCTCGCGCCTTTAGGTGTGGCGAAGGATTGCGGCGGCGGTGCTGGTGCTGGTGCTGGTGCGGGCGGCGGTGCTGGCGGCATTCCTGCTGCTCTGGGGGGCATCCCTGGAGCTGGAGGGCGGGGTATTCCTGGCAGTGGGGGAGCTCCGGGTACGGGCGGGCGAGGAGCTGGCGGATGCTGCTGTGTCATATGCGCTACCTTAAGTTGGTGAGAAGGCTGACTCGAACAGATGATTTGTGGGAGTTGGACAATGCCGATCGCGATTGTGCGTCTCTTGCACAAAAGCTTAACTGCTCTCCTCAGTCTATCGCAAGATCAGTTTCTACTGGTGCAATACAAAGGAAATATTCTGCCAATAGGAGGATGCGCTCACTCTCTATCTACGACCAAATATAGATTTTCCACATTTTTGGATAAATTTTTTAATGGAAAGAGTTTTCCGCACTCAAACAGTATAAATTGATACTTCGTACAACAATTAAGGACTTAAACCGATGAATTCTGTCGATCAGGCTTTTACTCCAGCTTTGGAGTTGGCGGAGTCGATCCGCACCCTGGAAGTGTCGCCTTTAGAAATTGTCAATCTCTACTTGGAACGGATCGATCGATTAAACCCTGAGCTGGGCAGTTATTTTACTGTAACGGCCGAGCGGGCGATCGCTCTAGCTAAATCTCAAACCGAAAAACTAGCGGGGTTAAACAAGCAACAGGAATTGCCACCTTTTTTCGGAGTGCCGATCGCCATTAAAGACTTGACACCAGTTACGGGCGTTCCGTGTACATACGGCACCCAGGCTTTGCTTGGTAACATCTCTGCCTACGACGAGTCAGTAGTATGGCGGATCAAAGCAGCGGGATTTAACATTCTGGGCAAAACAGCCACCTCTCAAATTGGCTCATTACCTTACACCGAACCAGAAGGTTTCCCGCCCGCGCGCAATCCCTGGAATTTAGACTATACGCCCGGAGGTTCCAGCGGAGGCTCAGCGGCGGCTGTAGCAGCGGGTTTGTGTGCGATCGCCCAAGGTTCAGACGGCGGCGGTTCGATTCGAGGCCCAGCTTCCTGCTGCGGTTTAGTGGGCATTAAACCATCGCGAGGGCGAGTTTCCTGGGCACCTGTCGGAGATTACCTCAGCGGCATTTCTGCAAACGGCCCACTGGCGCGCACAGTAGCTGACGCCGCCGCACTTTTGGATGTGATGTCAGGCTACACAACAGGCGATCCGTACTGGCTACCAGATTCAAATCCGACGTTTTTAGAGGCTTCCCGTCAACAGCAGGGTAAGCTGCGAATTGCGTTTTCTACGACTATTTCCCCTGTGGGCGAGGCTGCGCCTATTTGTCAGCAAGCGGTACTCGAAACCGTCAAGTTACTGACAGATTTGGGTCATGATGTCGAACCTGGATGCCCGGATTTTACGGGTTTAATCGAACCGTTTATCGCAATTTGGCAGTCTGGGGCGGCGGCAAGCGGCATTCCAGGTTCTGCTTTGGAACCGATGAATCGCTGGCTGTTAGAAAGAACTATTTCGGCTGGGGAATATTTGCGGGCGGTGAATCAAATGCAGGTGATTTCAAGGCGGATTGTGGGATTCTTTGAAAAATTTGATGTGTTAGTTTTGCCGACTTATATGCACTCGCCAATCCGGGTTGGAGAGTGGGCGGATTTGAGTTTTGAAGAAACTTTGCAGCGGATCATTAATTGGGTTGCTCCTTGTCCGCCATTTAATGCTAGCGGTTTGCCTGCGATCGCACTTCCTGCCATTTTAGATAACAACGGTGTGCCCGTGGGAATTCAAATTATCGGGCGGCCGGCGGCGGAAGCAACTTTAATTGCTTTAGCAGCGCAGATGGAAGCAGCGAAACCTTTCCCGGTTTTAGATTTTAAATAGACAAGGGTAAGGGATAAAAGCACGTTTCCCTTTTTTATGGGTATTATTCCCAATCAGGACTTGGGTGCGGGGAGCTAGAAACCAGGTTTTTTTCGGAAATTTCTCGTCATCAAACCCATATTTTACCAAGAAACCGGGTTTCTCCCGCCCAGTGCAACTTATTACCAATTACGCTGTAAAATTTTGAGAATACCTCTTTAGATTGATAGATATTTTGATGGTTTTATTTTAAAAGTGGTAGCAGTTCGCTGCCAATATGTAGGGTGAAAAATTTATGTTAACTTCCGGGCCGATTACCGCTCCCGTTCCCGTTTTTCTAGTTCTTTTAGCAATCATGCTACTCGCGCCGCTGTTATTTGAGCGCTTGCGACTACCGGGAATAGTCGGGTTAATTATTGCGGGCGTAATTGTCGGGCCCAACGGTCTCAATTTGCTGCAACGGGACGCTACTATTGTTTTGCTAGGTACAGTAGGATTGCTGTTTTTGATGTTCCTAGCGGGACTGGAAACTAGCCTCGACGACCTCAAACTCAATGCGGACAAAGCTGTCATATTTGGGCTGGCTACTTTTTCGTTGCCGATGATATTGGGGACAGGAGCAATGCTGCTGTTGGGATATAGCTGGCTAGCTTCAATTTTAGTCGCTTCTTGTTTTGCTACGCACACGCTGTTAGCGCTGCCAATTCTCACCAAATTGGGATTGATGCGAACTCAGACTATTACTACGACTTTGGGTGGGACTTTAATTACGAATGTGTTGGGACTGTTGGTGCTGGCAATTGTTGTTAAAGCTTTCAAAGGAAATCTAACTCTCGAATTTTGGTTGTTTCTCATTCCATCTCTTGCTATCTACACTTTTGCTACTTTGTGGGGAGTCCCCAAAATCGGTCGCTGGTTTTTTAAAAAATTCGGACACGACGAAAATGCGGAATTTATTTTTGTATTGGCAACCCTATTTCTAGTTTCTTACGCAGCAGAACTAATTGAAATTGAGGCAATTATTGGGGCATTTTTATCGGGAATTGCTATTACTCAAATTATTCCCAAAATGAGTCCGCTGATGAATCGGATTGAGTTTATTGGCAACACGCTGTTTGTGCCGTTTTTTCTGATTTCTGTGGGGATGTTAATTGACCCGCTAATTTTGGTGAAGCAGCCACAGTCTTTGTTGGTGGCGGCGGTGATGATTTTAGCAGAGGTGGTGAGCAAGTTTTTGGCAGCTTGGCTACCGGGGAAATTATTTGGTTTTGAGTTTCCGAACATTATGGTAATGTTCGGTCTTTCTGTTGCTCAAGCTGCTTCTACTTTGGCGGCGATTACGGTTGCTTTTGACATTAAATTAGTCGATCGCGTAACGGTGAACGGCATCATTGCAATGATTTTAGTAACTTGTGTCGCTTCTCCTTGGATTGTATCTCGGTGGGGTCAAGAAATGCAGCAGCCGGGGTCGAGTTTGCCGACTGCTACGTCGGGAAAGCATTCATGGGGAGAGCGAGTTTTAGTGCCTGTTGCTAATCCGAATACGGAAGATAATTTGCTGCGTTTGGCTTTGATTTTAGCAAAAACATCTCAGGGAACTTTGCTGCCGCTGCATATTTTGTCCGATCGCGGGGAAGCAATTTCGCCGGCAGATAAAATGCAGCAAACTCAACTTTTGACGGCTGCGGAAACTGTGGCCCATGCGGCTGCTTGTGCGGTTGAACCGATCGCGAGGATAGATGATGCGATCGATCGCGGAATCCTGCGGAGTGCAACCGAACGCGAGGCTAGTTTAATAGTTTGCGGTTGGAAGGGATTTTCCACGACGCGCGACAATTTTTTTGGCAGTATCATTGACACTGTGATCAGGCGATCGCCCGTACCCGTACTGATTGCTCGATTTCCCGATCCTCTCCAGAATACAGCCAGAGTTATTTTGGCGGTAACTGACAGCGAGTTGACGCGGTTTGGATTTCAGGAAACCGTGGATATTGCTAAGAGTTTGGCCGAGGAACTTAAGGCGAGTTTGCAAGTGTTGTTGGTGGCGACAAAACGGGAACAAAGCAACAAAAGTGTGGCGGAGGTGGAAATTCTTTCTGAGATACCAGTAAATCGGGTGCGGGGAAATTTTATCAAGTTAGTTTCGCAGAATTTGTTAGAACATGATTTGCTGATTTTAACAACAATTTCTCAGCAACAAAATTTGTGGGACAAACCGGGAACTCTCAAGGAACCGGAAGCGCTCGCCCGGACTCACCAAAATATTTCGATGCTTGTTGTTTATTTTCCTGTATCTTGAGGAATATTGTAACCGCAGATTACGTTATGAATCTGCATTCATCTGCGGTTAATCTTTTAGGACTAAAGCCAACTGACAAATTAAACAAAGGTATGTAGTTGCGCTCGACTCGCTCTTTCCTAACTAAGAGCGGACAAGCGCAACTACATACCTAAAATTTAAGCTTTATTTGTGACAATTGTGTAAGTCTTATATTTAATCCTAATCCAACGGAATTGCTAGCAAAATTTCCGCACCTTGGCGCGGTTCGAGAATACACTCGATCGCTCTTTTCACTCGCGAAGTTGGTATTTTTTGGGCTGCCGATTAAAAAATCCTTCAACTCATCATCATTAGCACCCGCACAAGAAGTGCACTTAGGTACGGAATGTGCGATCGGCTAGTAAATATGCGTAGAGGCTTTGCCGATCTCACTCCGAGGGAGGCAATTTCTCGGCATCTAGGACAATATCTCGGTATCTGGGAGAATTTTGAGAATATGGTGATCTACCCCCTCTAGTTCAATAAGGTAAAAATGAGCATCAGACCAAATTTCAGATGGTTTTCTTCGGTGGCGAGTGTTTTGGGTTCGATTTCGATCGGCCCTTTGAGCGGGGCGACATCCTCTGTAAAAGCAGCAGAAACGGTTGTTGTCCGCAAAGGTATTTTAGAATCGTCAATATCGGTTGCGGATTTGCGCGAACTCGCAGAAACAGGAAAAGTCCCTGCCAAACTGCAAGCTTATGCCAATCTCCTGTCTGAGGAACAGCGGAGTAAGATTTTTCGGGCGCTGCAAGCGAAAATTCCCCTAAATGTAGTCGGCCTGAGCAACTTGCTAAATACGGGCATCGGCACTGCCATCCTGACGGATTTGACTACAGTGATACCCAGGCACGACGGTGGGGGTGTGGAAGCGCTGCGAGCGGCTCTGCTGCTGGGAGCAAACGCGCCGGAAGGCTTATCGGTATTGAGTTTCATTGAGTCTTATCCGAGCTCGCGGGTCGTGGTGGATCTCGATCGAGCTTTCGCAGTTTTGGGAAATATGAACACAAGTTTTTGGCAAACTCAGCGCTTTATGGCGGCGATCGCACCTCAGTTAGCAGCGGTTAAACCCGCGTTTAAGCTGCCTTTCGATCCCACCCAGCCCGGCCCTAATGTCGTGCAGGTACGGGCGCTAGATTTGAACGATAGCGCCCGCAATCGGCGTATTCAAGTTGACGTGTATTGGTCGAAAGCTGCGACAGCAGACAAACCGACGATCGTCTTTTCTCACGGGTTGGGTTCCGTCCGCACGGATTTGCGCTACTTAGCCGAGCATTTGGCGTCTCACGGCTATGTGGTAGCAGCTTTAGAACATCCGGGCAGCAACGAGACGAATACCAATGCTGCGATGGCGGGGAAGTGTCCCTTGCTAGCTCCTCAAGAGTTTTTAGACCGTCCCAAAGACATCAGTTTTGTACTCGACGAACTGACAAAATTGAACCAAACTGATGATAATTTGCAGGGGAAAATCGCGATTGACCGATCGGTAATAATTGGCTATTCTTTCGGCGGGGCTACAGCCTTGTCCGTGGCCGGCGCCGAACTGCAATTGAGCGCACTCAAACAAAGGTGTCAGGGAGATTTGATTGGGTTCAGCTTAGGCGAAGGCATTCAGTGCGCGGCGGCCGGATTGCCCGAAGAACGGTATCAATTGCGGGATGGGAGGATTAAAAGGGCGATCGCCATGAATCCCATCACATCATTACTATTTGGAGAAACTGGTTTAAGTGCAATTCAAATTCCCACCTTAATAGTAGCATCTTCTGCAGACAAAACAACTCCCGCCTTAGCCGAACAAATTGCCGGCTTTCCGAAAATTCCCTCTCCTAAATGGCTAGTCGGTTTTGTAGGAGGAACCCACTTAAGCGTCAAAGATCCGAGTACAACTTTAAACCAAGTTCGCAGGCCAAGCACAGGAATTACCGGCGATGAAGTTGTCGGGGACCAAGCTGTTAGCATACGCAATTATATTAAAGCTGTAAGTTTGGCTACCGCCGCTCAACTGACCGCCGAATCTGACAAATATGCAGTCTTTCTAACGCCAGAATACGCGCACTTTGCTTCCACATCGGCAATCCCGGTGCGGCTGGTAACAGAAATTTCCCCTGATATTAATGCAGTAGTGCAAACTTTTATTCAAGGGAATAAGTAGTCATTAGTCATTAAGTAGGTAAGCGCCAAAAACCCATAGTATCTTGTACAGTTCTCGAGCCAGAACCTAATTATGTAGGGTGTGCTAGGCGCACCTTACCGCTATTAGTCATTAGCTAATAATCGGATGTCCGCTCCAACACCTATAATAAAGGTGTTTGTAGTGGTAGTTAGAGGGGACATCATATTGCGACTAGCACCCTTTCCTTTTGTATGCGCGGCCCCTTAGTCCCCAGCGGTATATTTTTCTTCTTAAGCTGTTTCTGATATTTTTTGTCCGTGCAAGGGCAAAATATAACAAAGCGCTTTCACAAACTCTACTCCCAAAGTGCCATGCCTAAAAAAAATCTTATCCCACTGTTGCTGCTGTTTATAGCGCTGTTTACCCTTTACGGTGACACTTTAACTTTTCTGCCCAAACCTGTAAGAGATACTAGCGTGGCAAGTCGAAAGTTCTTCGTCGGGTTGTGGCCAAATTGGTTGAGGCCGAGAGATTTCAACGAGCAAAGGCAACAGGATATTGAGAAATTGCAAAAAAGTCCTAGCCCGAACCGATAGTTTTGAGCTACCAGCGAGAAACCCGGTTTCTCTAAAAATACCTAGCCATTTTCTTGTAGGTTCGGTTAAGCGAAGCCCCACCAAACATCACGATGTGAGATTGTAGATTTGAGATTTTTCCTTCAATCTCAAATCGACTAAACTTGAGATTTTAGATTTTCCTCAAACCAGTAAGGTGTGCAATGCACACCCTACAGATAGAGGTTCTGCCTCCAGAACTGTTTTAGATTGGTTCTCCCATCTAAAATCTAAAATCTAACATCTAAAATTGATTAGGCCTGCTTTTTCAACCAGCTAAACATAGCTCGCAAATCTTTACCAACTTCTTCAATAGGATGTTCTGCTTCCTGACGGCGCATGGAGGTAAAGCCCGGTTTGCCGGATTGGTTTTCGAGAACGAATTCGCGGGCAAATTGGCCGGATTGAATTTCGCTGAGAATTTTCCGCATTTCGGCGCGGGTTTGATCCGTGACGATGCGGGGGCCGCGAGTTAAATCGCCGTATTCTGCGGTATTGGAGATGCTGTCGCGCATTTTGGCGAGGCCTCCTTCTACTATTAAGTCAACGATAAGTTTAACTTCGTGCAAACATTCAAAATAAGCTAATTCCGGTTGGTATCCGGCGTCAACTAAAGTTTCAAATCCAGCTTTAATTAAGGCGCTCAAACCGCCGCACAAAACTACTTGTTCGCCAAAAAGATCCGTTTCTGTTTCTTCGCGGAAAGTGGTTTCCAGGATGCCGGCTCTGGTGCCGCCGATACCTTTAGCATAGGCCATTGCCCGATCGCGCGCTTGACCGGAAGCATCTTGATATACTGCAAACAAACTCGGAACACCTTCCCCTTGTTCGTAAGTCCGCCGCACCAAGTGTCCGGGGCCTTTGGGGGCAACCATTACTACGTCTACATTGGCAGGGGGAACAACTTGGCCGAAGTGAATGTTAAAACCGTGAGCAAATGCTAAAACATTTCCTTCTGAAAGGTTCGGTTCGATTTGTTCTTTGTAAATAGTTTTTTGAACTTCATCGGGCAATAAAATCATGATGAAGTCAGCAGCGGCGGCTGCTTTGTCTACCGGGTGAACTGTTAAACCCGCGTCGGTTGCTTTGGCGGCAGATTTGCTACCGGGATACAAACCAACAACGACATTCATGCCACTGTCTTTGAGGTTAAGGGCGTGGGCGTGTCCTTGGGAACCGTAGCCGATGATAGCAATCGTTTTGTTGGCTAAGAGGTCTAGGTTCGCGTCGGTGTCGTAATACATACGGGCCATAATGCTTGTCTCCTGAGATGCAAATTGCGTGATTGACTGCAAAACTCTGATTTTATCAAAGTAGGGTACTTTTTTTGCAGAATTTTTTTTGATTAAGATTTGGAGGAGGGAAAATAAAGGGCGATTCCCTTCGGGATAGCTCCGCTTCACGCGCTGAATTTCCCAGGGTTTTTCGCCGAGTCTGCGATCGTCAAATATAATTGTCAATAGCGTGCTGTGCTGTTGCAAAAAAGCAACTAACTTCTTTAATATGAAAATAAAGGCAATACATCATGTCGCGATTATTTGCTCGGATTACGAAGCGTCGAAGAAATTTTATGTAGAAGTCTTAGGATGTTCCATTATCAAAGAAACTTTCCGAACCGAGAGAAATTCTTACAAACTAGATTTGCAAGTCGAAAATGGCGACACCATCGAGCTTTTCTCATTTCCCCATCCTCCTGAAAGACTTAACAATCCTGAAGCTTGTGGTTTGAGACATTTAGCTTTTGCAGTTGAGGACATAGAAGCAGCAGTTGCTTACTTAAAATCCCAACAAGTAGAAGTAGAAGAAGTTCGCCTTGACGAAATTACAGAAAAACGGTTTACATTTTTCCGAGATCCCGACAACTTACCCTTAGAAATATATGAAATTTAGAGCAAAAGCCCAATCATAAAAAGCTTAGCAGAGAAGATAAACAATGGACTCTATCATCAGAAACACAATCACGGTCGGATTGCCTGCTTTAATGCTATTTATAGCCATAGTAGCTACAGGTAAAACAGGTGACGCAGCCGTTTGGTCAGGTTTGGTCAAAGTCGGCGGTTCCTTTGGTATGCTGATCGGCTTAGGTGTGTTGGTATTTGTAGGATTTGTTGCCAATTATTTTAGTTATTTTGTGGTAGATAGCTTGTTGGTGAGATTTTATCAAAAGCGGCGAGTGTTGGAACAGCCAGAACAACTGGTAACAGAAATTGATAAATTGCCGATTACCAACGACCTCAAAATTAAGCTCAAATGGGCGGTGATGCACAGCAGCAACTACAAAATCATTAGCTTGACTCACGTAATTTTAAAATGGTTTATTATCGCAGCAACTGTAAATGCCGTATTTTCAATAGTCGGTTATTTGGGAGAATTAAACATTTTTTTTGAATTGAGTTCTCATTTTAAACTACAATACCTGCTGGTTGGTTTCTCTACTTTTATATTCTTCGTTCTCGTGCGCTCAAAAAAAATATGGTTGCTGGTGAGCGCATTTTGCATTATCATTAATTTGGCGGAAATTGTTCCTTGGTATTTTCCAGCGCCAGCAGTTGCTGGAACAACTCCCGCACACAACTTGCGGATTTTGCATTCAAATGTTTTAAGGAGTAATCGGCGATATTCTGAGGTGATATCGCTGGTTAAAGCAGAACAACCTGATATCGCAGTTTTTGTAGAAGTCAACTCAACTTGGGCAAAACAGTTATCGGTTTTAAGCGAGATTTTTCCTTACTCTTCTACCCAGCAAGAATCTGAGAGATTTGGGAGTGCAATATACAGCAAGCTGCCTTTAGAAAATTCTTCGGTAAAAGCCTTTTCAAATCAAAGAAAGAGCTTGTCGGCGGATGTTAAATTTCAAGGTAAAATCATTTCTCTGATTCTTGCTCATCCGACGGTGCCGATCAAACAGGAGAGTTTTATCAATCGCAATAAACAGCTAGCAGCCATCGGCGAGTATGCAGCCCAAGTAAAAAATCCCGTGATTGTGGTTGGGGATTTTAATACCACAATGTGGTCGCCATTCTACAAAAATATGGTAAAAACCGGAAATTTGCGAAATGCGCGATCTGGCTTTGGCATTTTACCGACTTGGCCGACTTTTATGCCGCTGGCTTATATTCCGATCGATCACTTTCTAGTCAGTAAAGAAATTGGTGTTTTAAAGATTCGTACTGGCCGCAATGTCGGTTCGGATCATTTGCCGTTAATTACAGATTTGGTCATTTGAAGGCAGGATTCAATATTTTCTAACAAATTATTGATTAACTGGATCTGGTATTCCTGAATATTGGTCTGTAGCGGTTCTTTGCTGTCTTGAAAACAGATAACTTTTCCGGCGATTTCCTTGTAGTGTTGCAGCATGGAAAAAGTATCGGTGCTGAAGCGAGCGAGATAGTTTTTAGCAGCCTCACCGCAAATTTCCTTTACTTGATTTAGATAAGCTTCTGACGATTCAGCCGGCTTTTCATACCCAGTTCTTTTATTCAAAATATAGCTAGCACCGCCGACTACTGCGGCTCCCACAGGCCCGCCCAACAGCCAACCTAAGCCGGTTGCGATCGCCACTGGAGCCACTTCGCTGTCGTTCGACTTTTGAGCGGGAGGTAGTGGTGGCTCCGGTAAACTGACTTGTGGGGATGGAGGAAAGGAAATCAAAAGGGCGATCGGCTGTTCTTTCTCAAAGAATTCGCAAGCTTTATTTACCCATTCTGCGATGGTTTGCTGCTGATGTAACGCCTCTCGCTGAAATTTTAGCTTCCACGCATCAAAACTTCCTTCCTGAAGCGACAGGGCCATTTCCGATTGATATCGCTGCAAAAGTGTGGGCTGGTAAAGCCAAATCTCGAAATCGGAAACGCTGGCTTGAAAGCCTTTTGATATCAATTTTTCTGCTTTTTGTTTAATTTCAATTTTGTCTTTGTGCTTTTTTTGAGCTGCAGCTATTTCTGTGGTGACAGTTTCAGCTTTGGCTCGGAGAGATTGGCAAATTTTAGTAGCTATAGCTTCAATTCTGGGCAACTTAACTGCTAGTTGTTCCTGTTGAGCTGCCACAATACTTTGCAAAGCCGATTCAAACGTGGCAATTCCTGTAGTTTGGGCTGCTGCCACATCTCCTTTCAGCCTCGCCCTCAAAGCCGGCAAAGCATCGACGCGGTAGATATTGCTGATATTGGTCGGCAAGTTCGAGCGAAAACTTTCGGCAACAAACAACAAGCGATTGTAAACTTGTTTTTGATCGTCTGGTTCGAGTAGATTGAGAAAATTGGCAACAAAGACGACAGTGTTGATGTTGCGATCGCTCAACCAATCTCTCAAGTTCTCTCGTTCGCCTAAAGTCATCAATTTGCGAGCATCTAAAACCTGCACAACCAAATCAGCCGTTAGCAATTTATCCCGAACCAAATTATCCTGTTCTTCCCGATCATTGGTTCCCGGCAAATCCAGCAATTCCACACCTGTTTTCAGGAATGGATGGGGACAGTAAACATTCACGGCCGCCACATCATCGCGCATTTGTCTGGCGTCGTCAAGGATGGCGTAGCGTTTCAACACATCAGTCCCCGGTTCGCTAATTTCCGTGCCGTCTTTCAGGGTAATTTTTGCGTGTAATTCGTCGCCGTAGTTGACATAAATGGCAGCACCTGTAGTGGGTACAAGGTCGATCGGCAAAGCACGATTTCCCAGCAAAGCATTGAGCAAAGTTGACTTGCCGTAATTAAATGGGCCAAAGACAGCAATTTGAAAAGTTGGTTTGGCGAGATAGTCGCACATTGAGGTGGTATCTCGATACAGTTGGGAGTTTTTATCTAGTTCTAGAATGCCCAGTGCTGATTTCAGATAGTCGGTCAGGTTTTGATAAATTTCGGGTTGTTGCATATTGTTGTTGTATTTCATTTAGCCGATGCTAGGAAAGCTTGATATAGCGATTCAATACTCTGCGACTCGGCAGAAACATCAGCCTCCAATTTCTTCAACCGCTCAGATTCTGCCTGACAATTAATCTCGCGTGATTCCTTTTGTTCGAGCAAATTATCTAACTCAGCTTTCCGAGAATTAATATCCGCATTCATGCGATCGCCCACTTCCCGCCCGTAAACATCAAAGCACTCTTTCACAGCATCGTGAATCGGCTGCCACTGCTCTTGAGCCACCTGCGGCAGATATTTCACCAGCTCTTTTTTCGCCGCTTTCACCAACTGTTTGTTAGATCCGTCTGCTTGCAAAACGCCAACACCAATCCCCAACAAAGCTAAATATAGCGGTCCCAAAACAACCCCCGTCAAACTAGCAAAAATCGTACTGACGCTCAACACAGTGATTAAATTGAGCAGAATATTTTTCCAGTCAAAACCCGCTCCAGCCATTGCTACACCTGCCAGGTTTCCTGTCGTTAACGAGAACAATCCCATCGCCCATTTTGCCCAAGCTGGCGAGTTATCTTCGTTCGAGTTGCTGACTGCTGCAGGTATTTTTTGCCCCGTCAGTTTTTCTGTGATTTTTTCAGTCACTTTCGTGTAAGATGCTCCGTAATTGGCCGCACTTTTCGATAGCTGTGAAAATGCTGAATTCATCTCTTGTTCTGCGGTGAGAGTCCAAGCTGCTAGTTTGTCGTTGATGTACTGCTGGAATGCTTGTCTGAGCGATGCTTCAAAGGCTTCTCGCTTGCCTTGGCTGAAGAAATCCAGAAATTTCAGATCCGGTTGATACCGCAAAAAATCTGTTTCAAAGGTATTTTCTAAGTTAAGGACGTAGGCGCGAAAAGAATCTGCGATCGCCCGCGATTTACTATCTCTAATTTCGATAATTTCTTGTTGAAATTCATCGCGAATGTGAGTCAGCTTCTTAAACTCTGGCTCAACTGAATTAATCTTTTCCTTCAACTCATTGACATCGCGGTCGAGTAATGGTAAACGGCGTCCAACAGCTTCGCGGACGCGAGCAGAAATTTGACGCGCCAAAGTCCTCGCCGGACGCAATTCCGAAATCGCCCTTTCCTGGGTTAAAAACGTATTCAGTGCCGCCATAAACTCGGGAAAACCAGTTCCTGCCAAATCCGCATCCGGGTTTTTGATCCGCAACCTGAGCGCCTTAAGTGAGGTAATTGGAAACACTCGCTCGTCGTAAATATCGTGTCCTTCGGTTAAACAATATTCAGCCAAATTCACTTGAAAAACGCGCCGCAGTTTCCCTTCGGCTTCTGCCATTTCTTCCGGATCGTCCGGGTCAATCAAACTTTCCCGCACCTGATCCCAAGCATTGATCAGAAAGAAAACGCTCAATCCGCGATTTTTGATGTAATTTTCTAAATAACGTCTTTCACCCATTGTGCAAGGCTGAGTTGCCCTGAGTACAAACAAAATAGCGTGACAGTTGTTGATATAACCGAGAGATAATTCGTTGCGGGCTTCTGTATCGTTCAGTCCGGGACTGTCTACTATTTCTATGCCTTTTTCCAGCAAAGGTAAGGGATATTCTACTACGGCGCAATCGATATCTGGAAATGCTGGTTTCTTTTCTTCTTCTAAGCGTTTTGCCTCAGCCGGGTCAATTGTGTAGTTTTGTTTAAAACTTTTAAAATCTAGCTGTTTTGGGCTTTTGCCGTCATTGAAATAAACGGTAACTTTTTTTTCTGAACCGTAGCGCAAAATCGTCAGCAAAGCTGTACAGGGATTTACATCGCTGGGTAGTAAGTTTTCGCCGATTAACGCATTGAGAAAAGTGCTTTTTCCACGTTTCATGTCGCCTAGCACTAGCAGGCGAAAGACTCCTTGGCGCAAGTTTTTACTGGCGACATTGATGTCAGCGTTGTCTGTTTCTAAACCGAGTTTTCCCGATGCTTCTCCTCCTGCTAATTCTGATTGGTTGATAGCTGTGGCGATGTTGCTGAGGCGATCGGCAATTTCTCGGCGGACGGCGGCTACTCGCTCTAAATCGTTGAGAAAGTTGCTAGTTTCTACTTTAAGGTTCATGGGTATTTCCTGATATTTTTCTGCTTGAGCTTTTCAACTTCTGCCTTCTTCAATAAACATTTTGTAAGCGATAAAAGCAATGCCTCCGACTATCAGGGCGGCTGCCAGCCAAGATGCTATGCGAACTGCAACGACAACAGCGATGACAATGCCTGTAAATTGAGCGGCTGCTATAATTTTTCGGCGCCACTGTTTGAGTTTGCCGTTAACTTGGGTGTCGGGTTCTTGGTACTTGCTCGTTAGATGTTCGGGCACTGAGCGGTCGATTTCGGATTCTAGTTCGCGGAGCCGAATTTCTTGTTCGCGCTTCCGTAGTTCTTGTTCTTTGTGCCGGAGTTCTCTGGCTTTTTTGTCGGGAGAATTCATAAATTTTAGCCTGTTTTCCCCTGGAAAAATGTATTATTTATTGTCAATGTTGCGGAGCGATAAGTTATCTACGACTGTAACTCACATTTTCCTGGGTGTCGAGAAATGTTAAGAAATTTTAAAAAGGGCGATTCCCTACGGGATAGCTACGCTTCACGACTAATTAAGCCGATCGCCCTACGCCCTAAACTAGCCACTGCAAATCATCAATAGCCTTCGGGTCCGATAGTAGTGCGATCGCACTCAGCTTCCGACAAATCAACCAAGCGCGATCGAAATAAGTTGCAGCCAGCTAATTGAGCTTTGGTTAACTTTGCTTTCTCCAAATTAGCTCGGCTCAAATCCGCATATCTCAAATCCGCATTCCTCAAATCTGCATTGTACAAATCCGCACCTTGCAAATTGGCTTTCTGCAAATTTGCACCTTGCAAATTGGCGTGACGCAAATTTGCTCTGGATAAGTTTGCTCTGCATAAAGTTGCTTCCGACAAGTTAGCTTGATAAAGTTGAATGTCGCCCAATTCAGCATCTTGCAAATCAGTTTTATAAAGATTGGCTTGAGTCAAATTTCCGTAGGGCAAGTAAGCTCGCCTCAGAACGCTACCAGAAAGATTTATTTCTGTCAAATCTGCTTGAAACAAGTTATCTTCACTTAAGTCAATGGCGTTAAAGTTTCGCTTGCCCTCAGCATACTGAGCGAGCAATTCCTCAGCGCTTAGCTTTTGCATTTTCATCCCTTTATGACGACAGCTATTGCAGACAATCCATAACAGTAATTAATGGGTATTAATCTGTGTATTTATACTTAGGCATTATTTTATGTTAAGCTTGTGTAACAACGATCTCATTTTTTCTAAGATTTTTTTTATATTTGTAAATTTCTGCCTTGCTCAACCAGTAAACGGTTAGTAATGTCAAGATCGATCGAGAAACCAAAGCAAATCCTCTACTGAAATATGCCAGAACTTCCTCTCTCCATTGCTCAGCACTACCACGAACGGACAAAATACGACCCTGAAACCATTGCTGCTAAAAGTAAACAGCTAGATTGGACAGAGCAACCTGTGCCTTTCAAAGAATATAAAATTGGAGCGTATTTTGACCTCAAGCCTTATCTAAAAGACCCCTCGGAGGAGGCCGATGCCGATCCCGATGCCGCTTGGTGGCATCGGTTGTCTAGCTTGTTGCTGTGCAGCTACGGGTTGACGGCAAAAGTGCAGACGGTAGACGACAGCTACCTGTATTTGCGATCTGCACCATCGGCGGGTGGACTCTACCCAGCAGAGGTTTATTTAATCTCCCGTGGCACTGCCCACTTGCCGGCCGGACTCTACAACTATCAGTGCAGAACTCATTCACTTGTTCATTTTTGGGACAGTCAAGTTTGGCCATCATTGCAAGCCGCTTGTTTCCAGTCGCCCGCACTAGAAAATACCCAATTGGCGATCGCCATTACCACTGTTTTTTTCCGTTCTTCTTGGCGTTACGAAGACCGAGCTTATCGGCGAATTTTTCTAGACACCGGCCATTTATTGAGTAATATCGAGTTAGCTTGCGCCGTGAACGATTACCGACCTCACCTGATTGGAGGATTCGCCGACGAAGCTGTCAATGAATTACTGTACATCGACTCGGAGCAAGAAGGAGCGATTTGTTTAGTTGCTTTAGCCGACTTGCTAGATATTGACCAAAACTTACCTAAATTTAAAACAGCTTTGCCCGGAAACACGACCACAGATTACCCGCAAATTTCCGAAGGTCAACTGTTAAAATACCTCCACAAAGCCACGCATTTAGAATCAGACCCTACCGGAGCAGACGGGTGGAAACTTGATGAAAGTGAAGGGGTACTAGAGGATAAATACAACTTTCCCTTTTGTACTAAAGTTTCGACGGTCACTCCTTCGATTCCTTGGGGAGTGAACCTGGAAACTTTAGAAAACACTATGCTCAAAAGGCGTTCTACCCGTGCTTATACAGGTGCTTCTTTGAGCTTGGGCGAACTGCTAGCTATGCTCGATTTTACTTACCAGCCCCAGCACTATATCGACCAAGGATTAGACGGTTCTCCCGACTATTTCGATCTAAGTTTGATCGAGACTTTTATTGCTGTTTCGGGAGTGAATGGGTTAGAAGAAGGCTGTTACTATTACGCTCCGAAAGCTCAAGAATTGCGGCAAATTCGGTTTAAAAATTTCCGCAGGGAGTTGCATTTTTTGTGCTTGGGGCAAGACTTGGGGAGAGATGCGGGGGCGCTGTTGTTTCACACGGCGGATTTGAACAGGGCTGTAGCAAAATATGGCGATCGAGTTTACCGCTATTTGCACATGGACGCGGGTCATTTGGGCCAGCGGTTGAATTTAGCAGCTATGCAACTGCGTTTGGGTGTCAGCGGTATCGGGGGCTTTTTTGACGATCGCGTCAATGACGTTCTAGGTATTCCGGCCGGTGAAGCTGTGCTTTATATTACAAGTCTGGGAAGACCTCGATCGTGACAATAAGTTAGTTGTTATTTGTCAGTAGTTATTGCTTCACTAAGCCCAGGCGCATCTAAATTTTACAGTCAAGTTTGATGAAATTAACATCTTACACCATTCTCAAGAACGGGCAAGATGCCTGTTCCACAAAGAGTGAAATTCGGTGTTCCACAAAAAGTGAAATTCTTGTGGGTGGGCGTCCCGCCCGCCCTAAAAATACAACTTAAATGCGAGACAGCTTACCTATTTAATTTACTCTTTTTATATGACTATTTACCAATACAAAACCTGCTAAATATTCTGTCGAGAACTGATTCTGTCACTTCTTCGCCCGTAACTTCCCCCAATGCTTGAATTGCGCCGCGCAAATCTATTGTCCAGAAATCTAAAGGCAATTTGTTGCTAATAGTATCCGTGCATTGTTCTAGAGAAATTTTAGCTTTGGTTAAGGCTGCTGCTTGCCGCTGGTTAATTGCTAAGTCTGAGTTTGCTGCTTGCAAATTTCCCCCGCTGACAGCATCTAAAATTGCTGTTTCTAAGTTTTCTATGCCTCTATCGAGGGCGGCGGCTGCGGTAACTATACGGTGAGTTTCAGAGGAAAAAGGTAGTTCAGGGATGGTGTTTACTAGGTCAATTTTGTTAATAATTATAATTAGCTGGCGGTGCTTTACTTGTTCGTAAATTTCCCAATCTTCCTCTGTCCAGCCAGATTCCGCGTCAATTGTCAACAACACTAAATCGGCTTGTTTTGCGGCTGCGCGCGATCGCTCAACGCCAATTTTTTCTACCTTGTCTTCGGTTTCTCGAATTCCCGCAGTATCGAGTACCTGCACCGGAATTCCGCCCACAACTAGCTGCGATTCTACCACATCCCGCGTCGTACCGGGCAAATCCGTAACGATCGCCCGATCGCTCTTACTCCACGCATTCAACAAACTCGATTTTCCCACATTCGGTCGCCCAACAATCGCTACTTTCAAACCAGTTCTCAACAATTCTCCGCGATCTGCCGTTGCCAAAATTGTTGACAATTCCTCCAAAACATGATTTATTTCCAAAGAAGTTTTAGCTTCATCTAAAGGCGGCAAATCTTCCTCAAAATCAATTCTTGCCTCAATTTCTGCCAGCACGTCCAAACAAGTTGTTCTCAATTTGCGGATTGGCTGCGCTAATTTTCCTTGCAAACCAGCCAAAGCACTTTGTGCAGCAGCGGGCGATTGTGCTCCCACCAAATCCGAGATACTTTCAGCTTGAGTTAAATCAAGCCTCCCGTTCAAAAAAGCCCGCAGTGAAAACTCTCCCGGCGCAGCCAATCTCGCCCCATTTTCCAAACACAACTGCAAGACTTGCTGCACGGTCATAATACCGCCGTGACAGTGAAATTCCACCACATCTTCGCGAGTAAAAGAACGCGGTGCTTTCATGATTAGCAGCAAAGCTTCATCAACTAATTCTTGAGTTTTGGGGCGGCGGATGTGGCCGTAAAGAATGCGGTGAGACTCCCAAATTTGCCGTCCTGGGGCGCGAAACAGAGTTTCGGCAATTTTTAAGGCTGCGGAACCGGAAACTCGCACAATGCCGACACTGCCTTGTTGGGGAACTATGGCAGTGGCGATCGCTGCGATCGTTCCTCCTTTTGTTAATGATTCAGACATTTTTATTGTTCACACATTTAAAAGTTCTCTCAATCTCCTGTTTTTGAGTATCAGGCAATTGCTTCTCGGTATTCGAGGATATAAATCTCTGGTTCGTCCTTCAAAAAATTTAAATTCCCGCCCTTTTGGGCAAGCTGCACGAGTTTCTGAGTCAAAGGGCAAGGGAGGTTTTTTAATCTTTTTCGTGCGAGCGCTAATTGCTAGTCTGCTTCGAGATACAGGAGAACTTGAATTAGGGATTCAACCAGTGGTACGTTCATTTAAGTCACCTCCGCCCCGGTTGTTAAATTATACATATTTCATTGACAGAATAAACAATTTCAGCGATTTTTTTGTAAAATCTTAGAAGAGCGTGGTCACCGCGCTGCACTTGGCTCGTTAATCCGATCGCCCGTTTGCTCAGTCAGTCGATTTTAGATTTTAGATTTTAGATTTTAGATTGACTCCACAGATGAATCGGGGAGCTTCAACTCGGGTCTAAAATTTGGGGAGGCTTACGACTCCTGTGCGAAAGCAACTATCCGTTTTTGGGTGGGAGTCACGGCTCGATCGAACTTAAATTACTCAGCCAAATATTTTGGCTATTCTGATTTCATGCGATAATGGAAAATTGATAGGGTAGAGGGCAAAGCATGATTGGTCAACTTCTAGACAGACGTTACCGCATCATTAAAGTCACAGACTCAAGTGAGGTGGGAAAAACTTATCTAGCAGCAGATACTCACCGTCCCGGGTATCCGCAATGCACGGTTAGAGAAATGCGGCTACCCGGCACAAGTTCGCAAACTCCAGAATTAGTCAAAGTTATATTTCAAAGAAACGCAGAAATAATTGAAAAATTGGGAAAACACGACAAAATCCCGGAATTATTGGCGTATTTTGAGGAAAATCAAAGTTTATACTTAATTGAAGAATTTATTGCCGGCTCACCTTTAAGTCAAGAACTAATACCGGGTCAACCTTGGGATGAAGACCAAGTAATTTGTCTGCTATCAGAAATATTAGAAATTTTGGTGTTCATACACGAGAAAGGTTTCATTCACCGCAGAATTCAACCAGACAGAGCAATCCGGCGCGAGTCAGACGGGAAATTTGTATTGGTAGACTTTAGCTTAGACAAAGAAATTAACCCGGAACTTGCTAACTGTCATTTGTTGTCGCCAACTTCCCCGAACTCTGTTAAACGGCATGAGGCAAAAAAGCAGGATTTGGTGGCCCAGGAGTTATACGTGCCGATCGAGCAATTGAACGGCAACCCCCGCTACAATAGCGACATTTACGCTCTAGGTACGATCGCCCAGCTTGCCGTGACGGGACTCTCACCCAACGAACTGAGTGCCTTAAAAAACAACAAAAGCCAAATTTCCTGGCGAAACCGGGCAACTTGTTCGCCTGCCCTAGCAGATATTATTGATCGAATGGTGCGCCCTGATTGGGAGGAACGCTATCAGGACGCCGCCGAAGTTTTGGCAGACCTCCAACAAATCGCCGTAAAATTCGAGGTTGAGCCGCCGCCAGCCACAATTATCACGCACGCTATGAGTCAACCGCGAAGACAAAGCCAAACCAAACTGCTGCTGTTGGCTGCAACAGCGGCAGCTTTAATCCTCACGGCACTGATAATTTACTTTTGGCAGAGTCAAACTCCCGCGAGAGCAAAAGAATTGTTAGCCCGTGGCGTTACCAAAGCGCAGCAAGGTGACAAAACAGGCGCGATCGCCGATTATACTCAAGCGATCGCCCTGAATGCCAGCGATGCGGAAACTTACTACAAGCGGGCAAACGCTCGCTACGACATGGGCGCAACCGAGCAAGCAATACAGGATTACACGCAAGCAATTAAAGTCAATCCTAGCCACACCAAAGCTCTCTACAATCGAGGTATGGCCCGCCTCGACATCGGCGACAAGCGGGGGGCCGTGGAAGATTTCACCCAAGTAGTGCGACTCAATCCCAGCGACGGTGAGGCATACTCTCAGCGGGGTTTAGGCTACTACGATTTGGGCGACCACCGCACGGCAATTGAAGACTACACTCAAGCAATTCGGCTCAGTCCCAACGATGCTACAGCTTACAGCAATCGGGGTTTAGCTCGATCGGCTGCTGGCGACAAAACAGGAGCAATGGCAGATTTTACTCAAGCCCTTCAAATTAGCCCCAAACAAGCTGGCGTATACTACAGTCGTGGTCGATCCAGGTTTAATCTGGCAGATTATCAAGGAGCGATGGAAGATTATACTAAGGCGATCGAATTGCAACCAGATCTCGCTGATGCTTATACCAATCGGTGCAGCGCTTACTTGAATTTGGCCGCCTACGACAAAGCGATTGCAGATTGCACCGAAGGAATTCGCCTCGATCCAAAAGATGAAGCAGCTTACAACAACCGCTGCATTGCTTATCTGAATTTAAAACAATTTCAAAAGGCCAGCGAAGATTGCAGTTTGACAATCGGACTCAACGCCAACAATCCCAAAGCATACAGCAATCGAGGATTAGCTCGATTGGCTTCGGGAGACAAGCAGGGCGCTGTGGAAGATTTTACTCAAGCTATTCGACTCAATCCCAGCGATGCAGTAGCTTACAGCAATCGCGGTACTATTTACTCAGAACTAAAAAATTACCCTTTAGCAGTTGAGGATTTCGCTCACTCGCTGCGGCTCAACCCCAACAATGCGACCGCTTTTTACAGCCGAGGCCTCGTCCGCCGGCAACTCAAAGACCGTACCGGGGCGATGGAGGATTTTCAGAAAGCTGCAACGCTGTTTCTAGAACAAGGAAGAGCGGATGGTTTCCAAAAGGCACAAGCACAAATCAACGATCCTAAATAAGCTATTAATCATCAGTCAGATGTTAAAAAAAGAAGAAAAAAGGAACAAGGAAGAAGGAAGAAGGAAGGAGGAAGAAGTAAAAATTACCAACTCCCCGTTACCAACTCCCCGTTACCAACTCCCCGTTACCAATTCCCCATTACCCCCTCCCCGTTACCAATTCCCAATTCCCGATATGAACATGGTTGGTCAACTTTTAGACAGGCGTTATCGCGTAGTGCAAATTCTCAGCTCGGGTGCTTTCGGACAAACTTATTTAGCTGTCGATACTCGCCGCCCTGGCCACCCTCAATGTGTAGTGAAACAACTGCGCCCTCCCAGCAACACTTCCACCGTTCTCAAAACAGCTTATCGCTTATTTAAACAAGAAGCAGAAATATTAGAAAAGCTGGGAAAACACGATCAAATTCCATTTTTACTAGCTTATTTTGAAGAAGCCAATCAATTCTACCTCGTCGAAGAGTTTGTGCCCGGACACGCCCTCAATAGGGAAATTGTGGCCGGTCAACCTTGGCGGGAGGAACGAGTGCTGGATCTGTTGCAAGAAGTATTACAAGTTCTCGCCTTCGTACACTCTCAGGGAGTGATTCACCGCGATGTTAATCCCTCCAACTTAATCCGCCGCAAACCAGACGGCAAATTAGTTTTAATTGACTTCGGTTCGGTTAAAGAAGTTGCGAATCACGTCAGTGACTACGATACAGAATTTCCGCGCACCATTGCTACTGGTACTCCGGCTTATATGCCGATCGAACAATTTCAAGGCAACCCGCAATTTAGCAGCGACCTCTATGCAGTCGGGATGATGGCAGTCCAAGCTATCACTGGTTTACCCGGTACGGATTTGCCAAAATTGCAAGATCCGAGTCCTTCTCATACGGGGGAAATTGTTTGGCGAAACAGATCTCAATGTTCTGTGGGATTAGCCAATATAATTGACAAAATGGTATGTCACCAATTTGCCAAGCGCTATCAATCTGCGGACGAAGTATTGGTAGCTCTCAGCAAGTTGAGGCACCGCCAAGAGCCTGTAAATACAGCTCACAAGAAAAGTATTGCTCCCAGCTTAGTGTCTTCTGATCGTTTTTATTCACGTTTGGGAAGTCGATTTTGGTTGCTGATTTTGGCGGGCGTTGGGGCGGCGATATTTCTGATATTTCTGTTTAGTTATTGGAGCCGCCCCAATCCGATTAAAGCTAAGGAATATTACGAACAGGGAGTAGAAAAGTCTCGCAATCAAGATGCGGAGGCAGCTTTGCAGGCTTTTAATAAGTCAATTCAATTGAATCCTAAAAGTGCTGAGAGTTTTTACCAGCGCGGTAATGCTAATTATGATTTAAAAAATTATCAAGAAGCAATTGCGGATTATTCTCAGGCGATCGCTCTCAATCCTAAATATGTTCAGGCTTATTTTAACCGTGGCCTAGCCCGTCACGATTTTAACGACAAGCGTGGGGCGATTGAGGATTACACTCAAGCTTTGAATCTCCAGCCCAGGGATGCTGATACATATTATGAAAGAGGAGTTGCTTATTTAGAACTGCAAGATTCCAAGATGGCCATTCAGGATTTTACCGAAGTAATTCGGTTGCAGCCGAACCTTGTTAAAGCTTATCATTCGCGGGGGTTGGCTCGTGCTGGGAGCGCAGATTTGCAGGGAGCGATTGGAGATTATACTGAGGCAATTAAACTTGATGCTAAGAATGTTGATGCTTTCTACAGTCGGGGGAGAGCTCGCTTTCACCTAGGAGATTATCAGGGAGCTTTGGCGGATTATTCTCAGGTAATTGCGATCGATCCCAAGAGTGCAGATGCTTATGCTAATCGTTGCAGTACGCAGTTGAATTTGGGAGCGCATCAAGCGGCAATTGACGATTGCACTCAGGCAATTTCGCTGAGCGATGAGGATGGGGTTCCTTACAACAATCGCTGCATTGCTTATTTAAATTTGAAGGATTATCCCAAAGCAATTGCCGATTGCACTCAAGCGCTGAAAGTGAATCCGAATGATTATAATGCTTTTAACAATCGTGCTTTAGCTCGCAGCGCCGGGGGTGACGCGCAGGGGGCGATCGCAGATTTTACAGCAGCAATCGGGTTCAATCCCAACAATGCTGAAGCTTACGCCAATCGGGCTAAGATTTATCAGGAGTTAAAGAATTACAATAGTGCGATCGCAGATTACGTGCAAGCTATTCGGATCAGCCCGAATTATGCTGCCGCTTACTACGGTAGAGGCATGGTTCGCCGCTCCTTGGGAGACAAAGCAGGAGCAATTAGCGATTTAGAAAAAGCCGGAAAAATGTTTCTAGATCAAGGACTTACTGGCGGTTACAAAGATGCACAATTTGAAATTGAAAAGCTAAAGTAGTCATTAGTCATTAGTCGTTATTTCTAGGTGTTATATTTCTTCTGTAGCAGATTTTTATAATTTTAGATGGCTCCGGGGCGGGTTCACGCTAATCTTTAATACCAACCAAAAATGCAGGTGAGTCCGCCCCGGAAGGCTATTATCAATCAATTTTCTGGGTCTTGAAGTCGTTTAACTAATTCATAAAACGGTTCCCAATTATCATCAATAGTTATGGGTTCCCAAACCGCCTCAATCGTCGGTCTCAACAGCGATTGTTCGGGATTGTGCCTCCGCAAACAGTCCGCCATTTTGTCCATATCATCCGCCGACAAACTTTGCAAAACGTGATAATAAAACTGCCGCCAAGGTGCTATCAAGTCCGCCGGTTCCGCCTCGTGAAAAATTAGACTAGCATCATCTCGCCAAGTGCGATCGAACTGTCTTCGCAGTTCAAAAAAGAAATCGTGATACTCAACTTGAGACTCCGCCAGCATTTTAATTGTCACCTTCAATAGCTCATCTCCCTCCGCCTCTGGCAAATCCTCAAATCCCAATCTCTTGAGCATCAACTGCCGATAAGCTGCATTATAATAATCGCCAAACTTTGCCAAAGCCGCATCCATATCAGCTTGAGGAATCGCCGCTGCTAGCGGTTCCTGGAGCTTGTCTAAATTGTCCCTACAAATCAACGGTTGATTGCCGTAACAATAAAGACCGGAATAGTCAAAATAAGCTGCTGTAAATTCCGGCTTGTAAGTTGGGATAAAAGCGAAAGGCCCGTAATCGAAACTTTCTCCAGTAATTGACATATTATCAGTATTCAGCACAGCGTGGCAAAATCCTGCCGCCATCCACTGAGCGACTAATTCAGCTACTCGCTGAACTAAATCTGCATAAAATAGCGCATATTTTTCGGCAGGCGAAACAGCCGAATTACTTGCTTCTAAATGCAGTTCTGGATAGTAATATTCAATAACAAAATCTAAAAGTTTTTTAGTTAAATCCGGCCTGCGGATATAGTACAATCTTTCAAAAGTTCCAAACCGGATGTGAGAATGACTGAAACGCACCATTACGGACGATCGCGTCGGAGATGGTTCGTCGCCTCGCCACAAAGCGTCGCCAGTTTCAACTAAACTAAAACAGCGAGATGTCCGAACTCCCAATCGGTGCAAAGCTTCGGCGGCTAAAACTTCGCGAATTCCCCCTTTTAGGGTGAGTCTACCGTCACCGCCCCGCGAGTAGGGAGTGCGGCCGGAACCTTTCGTGCCGAAGTCGTAAAGTCTGCCGTCGGTGCCGCGAACTTGGCCGTATAAGAAGCCTCTACCGTCACCTAAATTGGGGTTATATGCGTTGAATTGATAGCCGTGATAGCGAAGTGCGAGAAAGGGACGGACGCAGTGAAATTCGCCGAACGCTTCGATAAAATGTTGGTCGGTTACTTGTGCGGGGTCTAAACCCAATTTCGGCAATAATTTGTCATTGCGGAACCGGAGAATGTGCTGCGGAAAATCCGCAGCAGGGACTTCATCAAAATAGTCGCCACCGAGAGATTCGATGGCGGGTTCGTAGTTGAGGGAAAGTAAGGGATTTGACATTTTTCTATTTTATCTTAAAATTGGCGATCGCTCCAAATTATATACGGGTAAGGTGGGGACTGCATTGGTGTCCACAATTCCCTCAGACCCTTTGTATCCCTCATTTATAGCCGAGTTCGATACCCCTCGCATCCTAGCATTTCTGTTTCATTTTAAAATTTTTTCATAGCTCAAGTTTGAGCATGAAATATTAGTGTCTTCCTCGCAGGCTAAAAATTTTTACTGTCAATTTTAGTGATAGTTAAGTTAACGGTTTTCCTTGCTAAAAATCGGGTTAAATGCTTCATTATTTTATATTAGTTGGATTCAGCAACTAATATATAAATCCTCAATCATTTGTTAATTTATCACTCCCTCCCCTTACCAAGGGGAGGGTTAAGGTAAAAAAATTACAACTTCTGCAAGGATTGCTATATACCTTTTCCCTATTTAAAATTCGTCAACACCCCGTAAATTGCCCAAATTGCCATCGCCCGCAAATAGTGACTTGCCCGAAAAGTTCCCCCCGCCGTAATCGCTTCCGGCGTGCGAAACTGCAACCCATTTTCATAAATCTGCTTCACCACCGCATCGGTCAATTTAAACGCTTTATCCTCCATCCCCATCTGTACCAAAAAAGCGGCTAACCCAAAATTAATCCCCGTCCAAACTTCCAAAGGATGAGTCGCATTCGGATTTTCCGGCGAACCATTCAGCATCACCCCATTCGCCGCACCAAACTCGCCATCGTTGAACTTCACAAAGCAAGATTCATACACAGTTTTTAAAGCACTGACTGCACATTCTGGCGGCACAATATCCGGTAATCCTAACAGTTTCGCATAAAATTGACCGCACAGTTGGTCAGCCATCACTACTTCGGAATTACTCTCGCTGTCCAAACGGTAATATTGACCGTTCCACAGCTTTTCTTGATAGCTCGGTCTTGCTTGTAGCAGCCAACTGTGATATAATGCAATCTTTGCTTGAGGGTTAGGAATTATCTCCGGTGCTGCATCTTCCAAGATTTCGCCGATCGCGATCGCAGCCTCCAGCGCCGCCAACCACAAACCCCCGCAATACGCACTTATCCCCCGCATTTGCCAGTCATCAAACGTCTGATCCGGTGCTCCCGAATTCTCAGGAATTCCGTCCCCATCCTCATCAAAAGTTTTCAGATAAGCCAAAGCCTCAACAATTGCCGGCCAACAGTCTTGCAAAAAGTCACAATCTGTGCCGCCAGTCAATAGGAAATCCCGATAAACCTGCAACACAAAATCGCAAGGCAAATCCTTCCACAAATTGCAATCTTGATAGCTAGTATAATTCGTTTTCTCCCAAGGATGTTCGTTAGGAGCACCCAAATCGTGCGGCGTCGCCCCGACAGCTTTTCTAATAGCCGAAGCTTGATTCCAGCCAATAATTCTCGGCGTATCGTCTCCGGCTGAAATTGCCCTAGCAAACGCTAAAACTACTGACTTTTCTAAATCCGGCCACAGCATCAACAAAGCAAAAGAACCGTAAAGCCGCACATCCAAACTTTCGTACCAGCGGTAATCAATGCACTCCAAAACCGCGAATTGACCCTTTGGATCGCGTTCGTCAGCCGCACTCCAAAGAGTACCGCCGTCGGTCAGGGCGTATAACTCGTTAAACAAAGCCATTTTAAAACTGTCTGACAAATCTTTCCGTTCTAAAATCGGTTTTTGCCAAGCTTCAATATTTTCGCGCCAAGTATCGGAATGCTTCATTGCAGTGCGAATAATCGGCCAAGCATTTTTGCCGTTGCGACCGAAGAAATCCGTATAGCGGCGGTAGTACCAAACTCCCGATGCAAACTCAGTAACGGGCAAATCCCAAGCTATAATAAAGGGGATTTTGCGAGTTTTTCCCGGTCGAATAGTAAAGCGAACTGCGATCGCACAAGCCAACTGTTCTCCTGCGGCTGCAGCTGTCTCGTCTCTGTCATCCAACAAGAAACCTTCAGCAGAAAAGTTGCGCCAAATATCATCACCGTTCCCCGCCGGGTTCCAACGAGTTTGATAGAATACTTCTACCGCCGGATTAGTAATAGTTGCGATCGCCCATTGTCCATCCCCCTCTTGCGGTTCGTCCTCAGCCGTCAACCGCGTCATCACGCAGCCTATCCGGTGAAAATCTTCCACCAACAAATTCAAATTTCCTGCACTTTCTCCCCACCGGGGTTGATAGTCATAAAATGGACTACCATCATCTCGAACCATCACTTTCGGCGACTTATTGGCATTAGTAAACCAACCAACAATATTCTCCCAACTCAGCATGATGCTGAGAGTAATCGGCGCATCTGTAGGATTGTGCGCTACCCATTCAAACATGGCAACTGGGTAACTGCTTTCCTGATAATTGTTCGGCAAAATTGGCGAAAATTGCTCGCAGCTTAATTGAGCATGAAACACATTTTCATACACAAACCAACTGCGCGGATACAAAGCATGATAAGTCCCAGAAGTTGACTCTTCCCTTCTTCCTTCTTCCTTCTTCCTTCTTCCTTCTTTTGGATACCATTTCCAACTAGATAAACTGCCATCGGTAGGCGGTTCCGTGGACAGTGCAAAAGCTTGTTTGTTGCCTTGAGTTTCTTCAAAAACGCTGAACTGACAAGCGGGCAAACTGCGAAAAATGTGCTCGCCGCCGTCAATGTGCCAGAGGTTGAAGTCGCCACGGGACGATCGCCCGATGCAGCCGGCACCGAACCCGCCCAGAGGCATTCCGTGCCAGGGCCCGTCGTCGAGATTGCTTGCGTAGCGGACTGTATAGGGATTCTCCCAACCCAGGCCGATGGGACGTTTCCAGGTGTGGGGAGGGATGTTTGGAGTAGATGTGCGATCGTTATTCATGTCAATTAATTTTAGATTTTAGATTATCGATATAGGAATGTTTCCAAGCTTAGGAGTTTTTGGGCAGTGTAAGCAATTATAAATCAATAAATTTTTGCTTAATTTTCATTACTGTAGTTTAGCATTTATGAGATTCTTCGATACGCTTAGAATGACAGATTTGCCCGGAAATGTGTAAGTCTTTTACCTCAAAAAACTCATTAAGACTGAGTCTTATAGTCGTGGACGCACGCGCGATCGGAAACCGGGATTTTTTCAAAATACTTCGTTACAGCCCGCAAAAACCGCAAAAAACCGGGTTTTAAAGGTTTTTATGCGTCCAGGACTATCCTGAAAACTTTATTCCTTCGCCTCAGCAAATCCCAAATCACAACCTTTCCCCGCGTGAACCAGAGCCAACTTTTCGTAACGCTTAGCGTGTTCCACCAACTCGGCCACTTCTTCCTCAGAGACATCCCGCAGGCGTTTGGCAGGCACTCCCGCAACTAGCGTGTGAGGGGGAACGTCCTTGGTGACAACCGCCCCTGCACCGACGATAGAGCCTCTGCCCACCCTCACTCCGTCCAGGACGATCGCCCCAATCCCGATCAGGCAGCCCCGTTCAATGTAAGCTGAGTGAATCACGGCTCGGTGTCCGACTGTCACGAAATCTTCCAAAACAGTCGGTTTCCCCGGATCGCCGTGCAGGATTGCTCCATCTTGGATATTGGTACTTGAGCCGATCGCAATTCGCTCTATATCCGCCCGCACCACCGCCCCGTACCAGATACTAGCGCCCGCAGCCACCTCTACCCTGCCGATGACAACCGCGCCTTCAGCGACAAAAGCCGCTTGAGACAGATCAGGCCTGGGCCAAT
Organism: Microcoleus sp. Pol11C2; assembly: GCF_036701505.1. Taxonomy (NCBI): domain Bacteria; kingdom Bacillati; phylum Cyanobacteriota; class Cyanophyceae; order Oscillatoriales; family Microcoleaceae; genus Microcoleus; species Microcoleus sp. Pol11C2. Next base: position 6,751 of record NZ_JAUBQX010000053.1, on the reverse strand, counting down.
AGGAAGGAAGTGCAGGCAGAGGTTCGTTGAGATTGCTCATTAGTTAGTCGCTCGTTATACTTCTAGCAGATTAGCTGGTTGTTGATACGGGATATAATAAAAGTATTTGGGACTTTTGCAGAGAAAATATGCTGGGACGCAAATAAATGATTGAAGTTGCCTTGCAATACCCGATGTTTGGCCCGGAAATTCAGTGTCCCCACTGTCGCCAAACAATTCCGGCTCTAACGCTAACGGATACCTATTTGTGTCCGCGTCACGGGGCATTTGAGGCAGATCCAAAAACGGGGGAACTGGTTCACCTTCAGTCTGGGCGGCACTGGCGCCGCTGGGAGAATGAATGGTATCGCCAGCACACGCACCCGGACGGGATTCGGTTTGAAATTCACGAAGCGCTCGATCGACTTTATACTCAAGGCTATCGAGCAACTCGCGTGATCGTTGCCCAACGCTATCGGGACTTAATCAGCGCTTATTTGGAACGCAGCACGCCTTGGCGAGGCCAGTCAGAATCGCCGCGGCCGAGACTGTACGGTTTGCCTGTGGATTTTAGCCCGGAGCCTCAAGAAGACCCTTGTTGGGAAGTGATTAATTTTGATTTGGAAAAAGAGCCGGGAGTTCCGATTAGATATCCCTACTTTCGGTTGTTTGAATAAGTTAAGCAAGAAGGAAGGGGGAAGAGGGAAGAAGGCTCTCTTGCTTTCGCGCTAAAGATGCGACCGTTTTTAATTCCGAATTCCGAATTTACCCTCTAAAACCTAAAATCCAAAGCCGGAATTCCTGCTTCCCCTCTAAAATCTAAAATCTAAAATCTAAAATCTAAAATCGAATGCACCACGCCTCGATTCGCACTGCTAACATTCACCGGGCGATCGCCTTTTATGAACAGTTGGGATTTACTGTCAGCGATCGCTTTACCACAGGTTACACCCTAGCCTGTTGGATGGAAGGTCTCAACGGACGCATCGAACTAATTCAAATCCCGGAACCAAAACCCGCACCGGATGCTTTCGGAGACGAGCATTATGTTGGATATTATCATTTATCTTTCGATTTAACTGAGGCGACAACTGACTTGCCTAGCTGGTTGCAGTCTCTGAAAGAACGGTTTGAGGAAGCTGCTAAAGACCAACCAAACCAGTTTCAGGCTTTAAAAGTTTTGTTAGAACCGACTCAACAGGCGATCGGGCAAAATGTTTACGAAGTAGCTTTTATTGCCGATACAGACGGTTTGCCCTTAGAGTTTATCCGCCGCATGAATGACTAATTAAGTCAGAAATCCCCTATTCAGAAATCCCATCTGCGTGCATCTATGTTCATCTGCTGATATCTGCGGTTAGAAAATCCCCATCCCACTAATTTGCTTTAATCAGGAGATCAATTAACTAATAACTTAAGTAGAAGGAAGACGAAATAATGCTCATAGCTCTAACTTTTTAAGCATCTGTATCTTACGTTTCCTCACGTAAATTTACTTAATACCCCCTAACAATAAGCATAAAAACAAAACCCGCTGGCGCGGGCTTCATCTTCATCCTTATGGTTAATAAATTAAGGTTTCAACTACTTACTTTTTAGGAACAAGAACCTCATTAGCGGCCACGGGACGCGCCGAGGAAGCGGTAGTTTTCAAAAGTGCGATCGCCTGCGCGTAGCAAGGATCATCCTTAGTCGCAACCAACATCGGTTTGTTAGCTAATTTCAGCTTTTGTTCGTCGGTGACTTCGACTTTAACATCGGGAGTAACCCCCTTTTGGCTGATATCCGTACCGTTGGGAGTATAGTAGTGAGCGATCGTCACCGCCAATCCCGAACCGTCAGCCAAAGAATGCACCGACTGCACCAAAGCTTTGCCAAAAGTTTGCCCGCCCATCACAGTTGCGCGCTTATTATCCTTCAGAGCACCGGCCAAAATCTCACTGGCGCTGGCCGAGTTGTCGTCCACGAGCACCACCAAAGGCTTGTCAGTGAGCGCAGTGCGATTTGCCTTCATTTCCTGAGAATCGCCCGCGCGATCGACTGTGCGGACGATCGCCCCTGTATCCATCCACATCCGAGCGATATCAATGCTCACTCGCAGCAACCCGCCCGGATTGCCCCGCAAATCTAAAACAAAAGCGTCAGCTTTCTGATCCGAGAGCTTTTTAATCGCCACCTGCATTTGTTCGCCCGCGTGGGAGCTAAACTCTTGCAAACGGATGTAACCGACATTCTGCCCGCCTTCATTCTTGAGGCTGTAGCGAACCGCAGCTACCTCAATTCTCGCCCTAGTCAGAGTGATGTCAAACTCGCTTTTGCCCTCACGAGCAATCCGCAGCGTGACTTTTGTGCCTTCGTCGCCCCGAATTATCTGAGCCGCATCCGAGACAGTCATGCCTTTGGTAGTTTTGCCGTCTATCACCAAAATCCTATCGCCCGCTAGAATCCCTGCCTTCAGGGCCGGGGAATTTTCCATCGGCTCGACTACGGTAATCACTTTCGTTTTCTCGTCTTCTTCGAGCCTCATCCCCACCCCTGTCAGTTCCCCAGAGGTTTGATTCGTCAGCGCTTCGTACTGCTTCGGGTCCATGAAGCGCGTGTACTGATCGTTTAATTTCTCTAGGGCTTTGCGGAGAGCGGTGTAAGCAGCTTCGCGAGAGGTATAGTTTTTGCTCAACAGTTCTTGGCGGGTCAATTGCCAGTCAGTCTTGTTAAAGCTGCCATCAACATACTCTCGGTTGACAATTTGCCAAGCTTCGTCTAAGACAGCTTTGGGGCTATCTTGAAGCTCGGCGCGGACTGATTGACTCAGCCCGGGAACGAGCAAAGATATCGAAGCGGTTGTTGCCATCGCCCCACTGAACAGGGCTGCCTGTAATTTAGAAAAGCGTTTGCGGGCTTGATTCATTGAATTTGGCTCAATTCGATTTTAGATTTTTGATTTGAGATTTTATATTGCTAAAAAATCTCACACTACTACTTAAACTATTGTGTGGAGGCTCCACCATCCCTTTGGACAGTTTAACGAGATTGATAGTCGATCGCCAACCAATTATTACTCTGTTTCAATAAACTTAATTTAAAACTTGGATTTGAAAGTGCCGTGGAAGCTAAAATCGAACAATTTTCGCGTAAGTGGTTGAGCCTGCTCGTTAATGGAGCTATCGGTCTAGCAGCGCTGGCCGGGGTCGTCGCCATCCAGTCTAGCGGCCAGTTGGGCGGAATGTCCCCAGTTCGCGTTCAGGGGCAAAAGCCACTCTCTGCAACGTCTGCTGCCAGTTTCAAGCAAACCGCACAGCAAGAAGCGCAGCAAGAAGCCCTGCGGCTGAGAATGCTCAAAACTATCCCTAGTTTTGGGTTTGACAATTTAATTGCAGATTGGACATTTCTCAAATTTTTGCAGTATTTTGGCGACGAGGAAGCGCGAGATGTAACGGGCTACAATCTCAGCCAAGATTATTTTGACATAGTTACGCAGCGCGACCCGCGGTGGGCTGACATCTACCTGTTTCTTTCCACAGCTATTTCTTTTTATCAAGGAAAGCCTGAAACCGCTGTTAACTTTATAGAGCGTGGTACTAGGGCCCTTGCCGTTTCGCCGCAACTTCATTCCCAATCGTGGATAGTTTGGCGAACTAAAGGTCTTGATGAGTTGCTGCTGTTGGGGGATATTCCAGAGTCAATTAACTCTCATGAAATGGCCGCTGAGTGGGTGGAAAAAAAACCGGAAGGGCAGAAATTGGCGCAGATGTTTGGAGCAACTGCTGAGTATTTGCGCCGAGATCCCGATAGCGTGCCGGTGCGGTTTACTGCTTGGAGTACAGTTTATGCTCAAACAACTGATAAGGTGGTGCGTCAAAGGGCGAAGCAAGCTCTTGTCAAGTTGGGAGCTCAGGTGCAAAAAGATAAGGATGGAAACGAAAGTTTTATTTTGCCACCTCGAAAATAGGTGATTATTGATTGTTGACTGTTAACGGTTGACTGTTGACGGTTGACTGTTGACTGTAATTCCCCAATCTAAAATCTAAAACCTAAAATCAGCTTGACTTAGTTCGCGCCATTCACCGGGTTTGAGACCTTCGAGACGCAAAGGCCCGATCGCACACCTGACTAGCCGCAGCGTCGGAAACCCTACTGCTGCGGTCATCCGGCGCACTTGGCGGTTGCGGCCTTCTGTGAGAGTCATTTCCAGCCAAGCTGTGGGCACGTTTTTGCGAAATCTAATCGGCGGTTCACGGGGCGGCAAAGGTGGTTCTTCTAACAATAATTGCACTTTTGCCGATCGAGTCCGATAATCTTGAATTGTGACACCTGTCTGCAAAGCAGCGATCGCACTTGCATCAGGAATTCGTTCCACTTGCACCCAGTAAGTGCGGGGATGAGCGAATTTTGGGTCACTGAGGCGGTGCTGAAGGGGCCCATCGTCGGTTAGCAGCAACAAACCTTCACTATCGCGATCGAGCCTTCCTACTGCATAAATGTTAGGAATAGGAATATAGTCTTTGAGAGTGCTGCGTTTAGTCTCGCTGGAGTTGTCAGTGAATTGAGTTAAAACATCGTAGGGTTTGTAAAATAGAATGTAACGATAAGGCATGACAATTAAACAATAAAAATGTACCAACAGTGCGAGATCAAACGATATAACACCCCAAACAAACCCCTTTCTCTCTCTCTTTTCTCCCTCCTCTGCGCCCTCTGCGCCCTCTGCGGTTCCTAAAAAAATAAATCTTGTTAACCAACGATTCAAACCTGGTATAAAATATTCAGCCTTTAAGAGCCTCGCAAATCTCAACTACCCAATTTTACCATGCCCGAAGCCACACACCGCGTTTGCATCGTCTTAGGAACACGCCCGGAAGCGATTAAACTAGCCCCAGTAATTCAACTGTTCAAAAGTTCGCCAACCTTTGACACCCAAGTAATTTTAACCGGTCAGCACCGAGAAATGGTCGAGCAAGTAATGCGAATGTTCGATCTAAAAGCCGATCGGGATTTAGCAATTATGCAGCACCAGCAAACCTTGACAGATATTACATCCCGGAGTTTGCAGGGTTTGGAAGCGTTGTTTAAAGAATTGCAGCCCGAAATCGTGTTAGTTCAGGGCGATACAACGACTGCGTTTGCTGCTACTTTGGCTGCATTTTACCAGAAAATACCAGTAGGTCACGTAGAAGCGGGATTGCGGACAGACGACGTGTTCAATCCTTACCCCGAAGAGGCTAACAGACGGTTGATATCTCAGCTCACACGGCTGCATTTTGCCCCGACAGAGCTGGCCCAAGAAAATTTAGGGCGATCGGGCGTTTTGGGAGGAATTCACCGTACAGGCAACACAGTAATCGATGCCTTGCTTTCTGTCGCCCAACGCGAACCCGAATGCAACATTCCTAACTTAGATTGGAGCAAATATCGCACTATCTTAGCAACAGTTCACCGTCGCGAAAATTGGGGAGAACCTTTAGCAGGAATTGCTCACGCATTTCTCCAAATTTTAGATAAGTTTCCCGATACAGCCTTGCTCTTACCTCTACATCGAAATCCCACAGTCAGAGAACCTTTGCACGCTCTTTTGGGCGACCATCCGAGAGTTTTTTTAACTGAACCTTTAGATTACGCAGAATTAGTAGGAGCGATTCAGAGATGTCATTTAATCCTCACAGATTCCGGTGGCTTGCAAGAGGAAGCACCTAGTTTGGGCAAGCCAGTTTTAGTATTACGAGAAACAACAGAAAGACCAGAAGCTATTTCCGCTGGTACTGCTAAACTGGTTGGTACTAATTCTGATATAATTACAGCAGCAGCGGTAGAGTTGCTCAGCAATTCCGAAGCATACAACGCAATGGCAATGGCAATTAATCCCTTTGGGGACGGTTTGGCGGCTTCGCGGATTTTGAAAATTGTTGAAGAGTATTTTAGTTAACTACTCCATAGCGAGTTGGGCGGTTGAAAGCGCAATTAAACAAACAAAGTCCCCGCAGAGGGGGACTAATTCCTGTTAAAAAAACTCAGTTTTGGCCTCCCTTCCCGAATTACCAATCCCCACCGCCACCCCCACTACTAGAATCGCTGCTACTACTGCTAGTGCTGTAGTCGCTACTGCTAGTGCTGTAGTCGCTACTGCTACTGCTGCTGTACTCGCCGCCACCGCAATAATCGCTACTGCTAATGCTGTAATCGCTACCTCCACCACCACCGTTGGAGTCGCCACCGACAAAGCTACCCCCGCAGTCGCTACTGCTAATGCTGTAGTCGCCACCGGCACCGCCACCGCTGGAGTCTCCACCGCCAAAGCTACCCCCGCAGTCGCTACTGCTAATGCTGTAGTCGCTGCTATTAGTGCTGTAGTAGCCACCGCAATCATCGCTACTACTGTTACTGCTGTAGTCGCTAGTGCTACTGTAATCAATGCTGTTACTGCTGTAGTCGCCACCACCACCGTAATAGTTGTGGCTGTTAATGCTGTAATTGCGATTGTTACTGCTGTAATTTGGACTGTTACTGCCGTGGTTACGATTGTTACTGCTGTAATTGCGCGGATAACGGCGGTGGCGGTAACGAGATATCCGAGAAAATAAGCTGCGAAATATCCTGAAGATAATGAAGCAAGGTATAAATGCTATGAATGCTATGAATAACAACCCAAGTAAGCCATAGATTAGATTCGATGAATCTTCACCTGGGGATGTACTATTGCTAATATAGCAATCCTAAATGATTTTCTATACCTAGAGCAATCCTAATTAATTTTATCCGTGCAATTATATTGATGTAT
>NZ_JAUBQX010000113.1:0-2361 GCF_036701505.1 Microcoleus sp. Pol11C2 | reverse complement strand
TTCATTTTTTTTGTCATAATCAAGTATTGCATATAATTGTACCGTACTCATGATAATGATTTAGGATTGCTATATAACATACTGCCCAAATGGCATAAGAGTTTATTTTTCAATTATTATCGATTTTCATAGTTGTGACTTTCTTTCAGAGTTTTTTTCACAACGAACTTCCCGGACAAGTTCACAAATTTCATCGATTGTCATCGGATTGGGATCGGGTGCTAATGAGTTTCTAAGTCGCCGCAACTCCTCCCAATCAAAACCTGCTTTTAGTTTCTGAAAAACAGTGCTATCTGCTGTAACAGTAACTGTATATCTATCCCCGGGCTTCAGTTGACTTTCAATCTCAACCGGAATTTATAACTTACTGTCGGGATGCAAATAAACAGTAAGTAATATTAAATTTGCCAAGGAATTATTGCAGGTGTTGAAAAATTATATTTTTCACAGTTTCCGGCAAAGATTCCATGATTTTGACCAAAGTAGCGATCGCCCTTGATGACATCAATTTATCCTCAACTCTTGTTAAGAGTTCCGAAACTAAATTAATATGTAGCGTTTACCTATTTTACTACAATTTTCTCCTTTCATTCCAGCTACTCGATGAACAGCAATAGCAGCAGCTACCCGCCCTCTCAACTCCAAATAGCCTATAATCAAAGCATCCTGCCAAAATCGCTTTCAACATATTTCCTGTAAACATAATCACAACAGTCAAAATCACCAACAAGCAATTATGAGCGGTACTGTTACATCCCCCAACAACCTCAACCAGCAGCGGCCACTCTCCACGGCATCCGCTGACACTTCCAGTTCCCTACTGGGCGACTTCATCCAAGAAACACTCGCCTTAACCAAGCGCCTGTTTATTCAATTGCAGCGCCGCCCCTCGACGCTAGTTGCAGGCATTATTCAGCCGCTGATGTGGTTGGTTTTGTTCGGAGCTCTGTTTGAAAATGCTCCCTCCGGCTTGTTCGGCCAAAGCCAGAATTACGGACAATTTCTCGGCGCGGGTGTAATCGTTTTTACAGCATTTGCCGGGGCGCTGAATGCCGGTTTGCCGATTATGTTCGATCGCGAGTTCGGATTTCTCAACCGGTTGTTAGTCGCGCCGTTGGCTTCCAGATTTTCGATAGTCCTCGCTTCGGCTATTTTTATCGTCACCCTCAGCTTTATCCAAACCGGCACAATCGTTACAGCGGGCGCATTTTTGGGCGCGGGATTCCCCGGAATTGCCGGACTGGGGGCGATCGCCCTGATCGTGCTGCTGCTAGTTTTGGGCGTCACCGGCTTGAGTCTGGGTTTAGCCTTCGCTCTTCCCGGTCACGTAGAATTAATAGCGGTAATTTTTGTTACTAACCTGCCGCTGTTATTTGCCAGCACAGCCCTCGCGCCGCTGTCATTTATGCCAGAGTGGCTGCAAGTTGTGGTGACTCTCAATCCTCTGAGTTACGCGATCGAACCCATCCGCTACCTTTACCTGCACAGCGATTGGTCCCTAGCAAGTGTGGTGATGCAAGCTCCTTGGGGTAATGTTACCTTTGGAGGAGCGCTGTTAGTATTGCTAGCCTTTGATTTGGTGGCGCTGCTGAGCATTCAACCGCTGCTGAGACGCAGGTTTGCTTAGGGCGATCGCGGCCTATCTGCGGGCGATCGCGCGCGCAGATAGGCCGTCAATTGTAGGGACACGGCAATGCCGTGTCCTTAGCCCCAGCGAAGTAATATAATATTTATTCGCAAGTCAGAATATTGTTTAGATAGAATTGTTTTTTTGAACGTTCAACTAATAAATTATGAACACCAAAACTTCCAAATCGGGCAAATTGATGATTGGGATTGCTGCAAGCGCGATCGCATCCTGTGCTCTGTTCTCCCCTCAAGCAAGCTTCGCTCAAGCAAGCGGTTTAAATAATGCCCAACCGCTGCAAGACTTTCAAACTCAAGACAATACCGACCCATTTTCCGGCCGCAGCAGCGGCAGCGGAATATTTGATTTAATTCACAGATCCAATTTGGGAGGCGGCCGCAGCATGGAAGAATTTAATACCGAACAGCGCCAAAATTTGAACGATGCGGCCGCAGAATTTCGCAACAAACAGCGCCTACTACTGGAAAAGCAAGCTGTACCTTCAGAAGGGGCGATCGCACCAGCAGAAATTACCACCCCCGTCCCTTAAATTTACAACTGCTGTTTGCTCATTTCTCAGTCCGCGTGAGCGAAGCCAGCGCTTAGGCGGACTTCGTTTGTCTAGCGATTTCCAGATCCGAATCTTATCTAAAAACCCTGGGGGGGTGACGACCCGCCCCAAACCCATAGTTAGTAAGGATTGAGCCAACTTGTGGTAAAAAAAGATAGGCAGC
>NZ_JAUBQX010000052.1:33114-41644 GCF_036701505.1 Microcoleus sp. Pol11C2 | reverse complement strand
TAAGCTCAACCTTTGTTTTATTAGGCTGATGATTAGAAGGCTTGCACCCTCTTCTTAGATGTCAAATGGGTTCTATATATAGCAATCCTCGCATCATTTGTGAGTTTCTTACTTCCTCCCCGTGGGTTCGGGGAGGATTGGGGTGGGGTAAAAAGTTTACGACTCCTGCAAGGATTGCTATATCTGCCAATTGCCTAAGTCCTAAAAGATTTAAAAGACTCGGCTTCCTACGATCGAACTCAGGTATCCAATAAATGGCTGTTTTGGCTGTCACCGTTAGCCTATCCGCTGGCGTTTTTGCCAATATACAGCACTTTCCGATGTTATGAGGTACAATTAAGAACTAAAGTGAAAAGCATCTGATGGTGAAAGTTAATGAAATCCTATTCTCTCGATCTCCGCTCAAAAATAGTGGTAGCGCACTTGGTAGAAAAGATGTCGATTAGAAAAGTAGCCATTCGGTTTGGTGTTGCTAAAAGTCTGGTCCAAAAACTGGTCAAGCAGCAACAAAGTGAGGGAAACTTACTTCCCAAACACAGGGGAAAACCGCGATTCAGCCCTTTGGCTGGTGCAGAAACAGAAGTGAGAGCATTAGTCGCCGGGCACCCTGATGCTACTTTAGACGAATTGTGCGAATTATGGGGACAGAAGACTGGAAAATGGGTGAGTCGAACAGCTCTGTGCCGCCCCAAACAAAAATTAGGACTCAATCGTAAAAAAAAACCTGGTATAGTAGCCAAGCTGGAACAGAAAGAGTGCAAAAATTAAGAGTTGAGTATTGGGAGAAAATCAGAGAGTTCGAGGCCCAGAACTTAGTATTTTTAGACGAAACAGGGATGATGCTGGGAATGGCTAGAAGCCATGCCCGTTCGCCGTTGGGTACAAGAGTAGCAGGAATCAAACCATTTTATCGAGGAGCCAAAGTCACAGTTATTGGCGCAATTAGTCTTAAAAAAGTGCTGGCAGTAATGACCCTGAATGACTCAATGGACAGTTCAGCTTTTGCTGTGTTTATTGAGAAGTTTTTATGCCCTCAGTTGTGGCGCTTAAGCCGTAGTAGTAATGGATAATTTACCGGCCCATAAACTCACATCAATTGAGTCAATGATTGAAAGCGTAGGCGCAAGGGTTGTTTATTTATCCCCTTACTCTCCCGATTTTAATCCGATTGAAATGTGGTGGTCGCAACTTAAATCTTTTTTGCGAAAATTTTCTCCCAAGACCCCTGAAATGATTGATAGGATCATAGCAGTTGCCTTGAATTTGATGAATCCTCACCATTTAAAACATTGGTTCACTCATTGCTGCTACTGTACCTCATAGCATCGGAAAGTGCTGTAAGAGAACAAATAACGCACTTACAGCAGCGCAAGATCCTTGAAGCAACGGCGCGTTAACTCGATTCTTGCAGGTGCGTCATTATTGTTGCGGATGTCAATGTTTGTCGCAAAAAAGTAAACATTTTTATTCTTCTCTAAATAACCTACATACCAGCCAATTTGAGGCTTTGTTTGTTCTCCAAAGCTTGCCCAGCCTGTTTTTGCCCTAATTGTATAATCGGGAGTTTGTTCAACAATTATGATGTCTTTCACCAGAGACAGCGATCGCTCAGAAAAGGGTAAGTCATTTTTGTAGAGACGGCGCAGAAATTGAATTTGCTCGTTGGGTGTGATTCGCAGTTCTCCCTCTAACCAGAATTTGTCAATATCGTCTTTGTTACCGATTTTTTGGTTGCCATAACTGACTTTAGCTACCCATTTTTGCATTTGCTCGTGTCCGACTCGGCGGGCGAGAACTTGGTAAAACCAAACGGCGGAAAGTTTCATGGCTTCTCTCATATTCAAGTCTCGATTCCATGCGGGAATTTGCCTTTGAGTTCCATCCCAAGTTAGAACGGCAAGCTCATCTGAAATCACCCCTGTTTCTAAGGAAATCAGAGAGTTGAGAATCTTAAATGTAGATGCGGGTAAAAAAGCTGTGGCGTTACGCTGCGGGTTGTGTTGATAAAGCCGATCGCTATTCAAATCGTAAATCGCGATCGAGCCTTCCACTCCTAGCTCTTGAAAGTGCCGTCCAAAATTAATTGTCTGAGCCAAATCTCCTCCCCGCCGTGGAGATTCTTGCACTGGAGGTAGCACGGTTAAGGCTGATTGCGGTGGCCCAACTAAAACAAAAGTAATGCAGCCTAAGACAATTAAAATAACAGCGAGCGGACGAGAGATTCGGTTCATAAAGTTCAATAAGTTAGCCAACTCACAGGCAGTAATGTCACAGGGGCGATCGACTTGTAAGGTGCGTCTGACTTACGCTGTGTAAGAAACAATTAAGGTTGGTCGCTGACGCCACATACTATATAAAGGTTGCAATTGCGTAATTTCTCAACTATAAAACTGCCATAATAGTTAAGGCTACCAAACAGCTTAACTGAATTACTAAGCTGAAGAACCGAAACTTTGGATCGAGGCCCGCGATGTGAATCGCTGAATGTACAAGCCGAAATAGAATGTACACAACAATCAGCAAATCTACTGCTGTTCCTGAAACACCCCTCACAGTCAGAAGAAAAACAACTCCCAAATACAAAGGCAGGTTTTCTATCAAGTTGGATTGTACTCGAAATAGTCGCCAAAGCAAGCTGTCGTCGTTTTGTGTGCCGAAATCTTTTACAGCTCCGCCCGCAGATAGATGCCGCATTCTGACTGCTAGCAGCAGGATAACAACTGCGATCGTCCACAGGATGAAAATTGTTAAACCCCAGAGAGGGAAAGTCATATTTGTCGGTTCAATTTGCATCATCTTTCTACTTTGCGAAACTGCTGCTAACACTTTAGAAAATTTATCGGTCAAGACTCTTGCTCTGGCGTTCTCATTTTTAGCTAAAACAGCTTGAGGATGCTTCTATTCTGGCTGTTTTCAGAAATCGATAGATCGCCCACCAAGCTCACCGCAGCATCTAACCGACAAGTTGATGCTAACTAGAGTGCGATCGCATCTCCTGAGTGTCAATTCCAGCCGCTAGCAACCGAGCCTTTACAGATGGTTTTCGGCAAGGCGCTCGCACCATTGTATCGAGCAAGTGTTCGATCGCACCCGGTAGATTCTGGCAAAAACCAGTGTGTACCCGCGATGTCTGAACGATCGTGCTGCGGGGTGCTACGAGCCAGTGAAAGCGCTCTCTGTGCGGAAGTTGACCGATCGCGCCAGATTCCTTGCCGCCTGCACAAATGATGGGAATGACTGCTAGGTGATTGCGAATCATTTCCAGATCCAACGTTGAGTCGATCGCCATCAAGCGCTGTTCATCAATTTCTATACGGGCTTCGAGGAATTTTTTCGTACCGCAGGAAACGATCGCCCCCACGTTGATAAACTCCTCGCGCTCGACTTTGGGAACGACACGGATAATGGCGTAATCATAAAGAAATCGATCGGGCACTAATCGCTTCCTCCAAAAAAATATGTGGTGATTCTAGCCGATTTAGCAGGTACTCGATATAAGCATTCCGATGTTGGTTGCTATCGCTGAAAGGAGAATCTCCCACCAGCCAAGTATCAGGAATTAGTTTAACAATGTTACGAATGATGTCCGGGGTTAGCGTTTGACTCATCTTTGAATTTGCCGCTTCCAGCGTACTGGCAAAACGCAGCAGAACGTGGTCTTTGATTGCGGGAAAACGATCGCGGCTGCGCGAGAGATAATCTTTCCAGGTGTGGTGGAAGTAGAGGGCTGCACCGTGATCTATCAGCCAAAGCCGGCGGTGCCATACCAGCATATTGGCATTGCGCGACGTGCGATCGATGTTAGTCACAAAAGCATCGAACCAGACGATTTCTGAGGCCAAATCGGCCTCGGACTTCCCCGCTATCGGGTCAAAGGTGATGGAGCCCGGGAGATAGTCGAGGGCGAGGTTGAGGCCAGCACTTGCTCGGATCAAATCTTGAATTTCCGGGTCAGGCTCAGTCCGACCCAGTTCGGGATCGAGTTCAACAAAGACGAGTTCGGGGATTGGGAGCCCGGAGGCGCGAGCAATCTCTCCCGCTACTAGCTCGGCTATCAGAGATTTGGCTCCCTGGCCTGCACCGCGAAATTTGAGCACGTACATACCATCATCATCTGCTTCGACGATCGCGGGTAGCGACCCGCCCTCGCGTAAGGGAGTGACATATCTGGTAGCAGTGACTGTTCGCAAGCTGATACTCATGCTATTTTAGATTTTCGATTTGAGATTTTAAATGCAAAATCACTGATTTTATGAAGGTTGGGAGTACGGGCTTACAGACAGTTGGATTCTTTCTTGTAACTGGGGCTGATGTTAAGTAGTCTGTTTACTAAACTGATGACTAAAAGGACACAACAATGTTGTGTCCCTACGGAATTTTGCCAAATCTTGCTTTGAGACAGCCATTAGTCATCAGTTATTAATCAACTAATAACTCATGACTAACCACTAATCAGTTGTACTAACGTGGTCGATTCTCTCTAATTGCCAGAGAATTTGGTTGCCTTCGCGCCGCACCCGCGAAACTACCCAATTCCGCCAAACCCAGTTGTCTCCACGACTGGTGACAGCGCTGGCATTGACATCCATCAAATCAGCCAGTTCAGAACTGGTAATCAAGTAGCCTTTCGTCGCAACCTCGTCGGCGATGTGCAACGTTTCGATCAGATTGCGGAGGTCTTGAACCCTCACCTCGCGGGGCAAGTTCTCCAGGGTATCGGCAGTTGAATCCATCATGGTAGAGTTGGAGATCGGAAGGTCAGAAGTTATGACATAGGATTCTATCGTTTTGTTACCAGTTGCGTCCGTTTCTTCCGAAACAATTGTGTTTTCCCAACCTAGAGGCGGTGCGGCCGCGCTAACCAAAGTTCGCGCCTGAGTCTCACCTGCCGTTGGTTTCTGCTGTTGCAGTTCGGGAGTGAGATTGTGCGAGAAGCTGCGGGCGATTTCATCGCATCTGTCGTTGTAGAAGTCGCCGGAGTGGCCGCGGACGTGTTCCCACTTGATGTGCCGGGAATTCAGCTTGTCTAGCCGGTGCCAAAGGTCTTGGTTGACAACATCTTTGCCGGTTGAGGTTTTCCAGCCTTTATTTTTCCAGCCTTGAATCCATTTAGTGATGCCGTTTTTAACGTATTCGCTGTCGGTGTAAACGGTGACTGGTTCGGTTTGACCGGAATTGGCAAAAAATTCCAGCGCAGCGACGGCCGCCTGCATTTCCATGCGGTTGTTAGTAGTTTGGGGGTCTCCACCCCCGAGTTCGTGACAGTTGCCATCGGCGAAGCAAACTACTGCACCCCAGCCACCTGGGCCTGGGTTGCCGGAACAAGCGCCGTCTGTGTAGAGGCTTTTGATTTTGGGAGTTGTCATGAGCGAATTAATTTGTTATTTAGAGGTAACTTGTTTGCAAGTGCGATAATTAAGGCAATTGAGATAGTTTTACTTGGTGCTATGAAAAATGCCAATTTAAAGATTAAAAAGGTTGCGCTATTTATTTGTCCGTTTTCTTTGTTAATTTTTAATACTTTCGCGCAAGCACAGCCCATAGTGCCTGCTGCTGACGGTACGGGTACTGTTGTCACCCCCAGCGGCAACCGCTATGATATCAACGGCGGCAGTTTGTCGGGAGACGGCGCGAATCTTTTTCACAGTTTTGGGCAGTTTGGCTTGAATGAAGGTCAAATTGCTAATTTTCTGACTAATTCGGCTATTCAGAATATATTAGCTCGAATTGCGGGCGGGGACGCTTCGCTAATTAACGGTTTAATTACTGTCACGGGCGGCAATTCTAATCTTTTTTTAATTAATCCTGCGGGGATTGTGTTTGGCCCGAACGCCAGTTTGAATGTGCCGGCTGCTTTTACTGCAACTACTGCTACTGGTGTCGGTTTTGGCTCAAATTGGTTTAATGCTGCGGGTACAAATAATTTTAGTGCCTTGGTTGGTACGCCAAATGCTTTTTATTTTAGTGCGGGTGTACCGGGAAGTATTGTTAATGCTGGCAATTTAGCAGTGACTACTGGGCAAAATTTGGCTTTGCTTGGCGGTACGGTTGTTAGTACCGGGCAGTTGTCGGCTGCGGGCGGGCAAATTACTGTTGCTGCTGTTGCGGGCGGAAATGTTCTCCGCATTAGTCAACCGGGGCATTTGTTGAATTTGGAAATAGCAACGGGCGGAAATTTTGGTAATTCTCAACAGACTATGAATCCTGTTTCTTTGCCGCAGTTACTGACAGGTACTGGGCAAAATCAGGCGGCGGGTGTTGCGGTTGCGGATGACGGTTCTGTGCGGCTTGTGGGTTCTGGTTTGCAGGTGAATTCTGGGGATGTGGCGATTGCTGCTAATGTGTCTGGGCTGCCGCAGTTGAATGCGGGAAGTGCGAATTTATGGGCTGCGGAAAATCTCACGTTAGCAGGCGCTAGGCTTCAAACTACGGGGGATTTGAGTTTGCTGGGTGGGGATGCGGTGCGGGTCAGAGACAACGCCCAGAATCCTTTTTTGGCCAAGGCTGGGGGGAATTTATACATTCAGGGCGATCGTACTATTGATATTCTCACTCAAAATGCGATCGGCGGCTTATCTCTTCCCCCGCAATTCCAAAGCGGCGGCAATTTGAGTTTGGTTAGCAACGGCATTATTTCGGGGGATTCCCACTTTGTTTCTGGTGGCAATTTTTCGATTCGCAATTTGTCGGGAATGCCGGGGAACTTTGTCAGTTTATTTGACCCGATTATCAGTTCGGAAGGAGATGTTTTTTTTGGAGATTATACCGGAGTTTCGCTGAAAGTCGAGGCTAAGGGAAGCATTATTGCCGAGGATATTACAATTACCGGCCCCGATATTGCATTGGGTAGGGAAAGTGTGAATCCCGACGACCCAGATCTTGCTATTTTAAGCAGCAGTCCGGCCTTAATTCTGCGGGCGGGAGTGGCAAATCTGCTAAATCCTCCTACTAACAGTTTAGATGAAGATTCGATATTTACAAGTCCACTTTTATCAAGCAATTTGATTTCGGTTGAAAATATTTCTGTTGGTGGGCCTGTAATTTTGTCAGCGCCGGGAAGTATCGCAACTAGAGATATTAATGCCGGTCAAATTAATCTGGAAAGTAGGGAAGCGGGAGTGCTGGTTGGGGGCAGATTAACGTCTAGTTCGACAATTAATATTCAAGCTAATGACAATATTATATTGACAAGTGATATTTTTCGTGCTGATATCAACGGCAGTATTAGTCTGAATACTGTTCGGGGGAATATCGTCACAGGATCGATCGATACTGGGACTTCCGGGGCGATCGTACTCAGAGCTTTTGGCAATGTGAATTTTGGGACTTTGCAGGGATCGAATGTTGATATTACCAGTAACTCCGGGGCATTGGGAGTTTTGACTGATGCCAATACCATTGTGCCTAATACTACACCTGTCAATATTACAGCAACTGAGAATATCAATTTGACAGCTTTTAGGGACTTAACGGTCGGCAATCTCACCGCTGCGACTGTCAATGCTAGCAGCAGTACGGGGAGTGTCGCTACGGGGGCGATCGCTACTTCTGGAGATGTCAGAATTGTAGCAGGACAGCAAATCAATACAGGGGTAATAACTGTTAATCCTGTCGCCACAAATCCAGTTAATCCCATTATCCCTACAGTCAATCTGGACGCCCTAACTAATATTAGCGTTGATTCCATCAATGCTCCAGCGGCTAGGATTGCTTTGAAAGCAACCAGCAACTTAAATGCACAGAGTTTGCTGGGGGGTTCAGTCGATATCAATAGCGATCGGGGAAATATTGCGATCGGTAATACTACATCTCTTGGAAATATTAATATAATAGGTTCGGGAAATGTAAATTCGGGGGATTTACTGGGAACAAAAGTTAATGTAAATAGCACTTCGGGAATTATTGAGACTGGACGCGCCACAGCAACAGAAACTACTGTCAATTTAACAGCGCCGCTTGATGTGAATTCAGGAGATTTACGGGGAGTTGGAGTTAATGTAACTAGCAATACGGGAAGGATTGATATTGGCAATACCGACGCCACAACAGGAAATGTCACTTTAAGAGCGCCGCTAGATGTGAATTTAGGGGATTTGCGGGGAGTTGAAGTTGATGTCACTAGCAGCAGGGGAACTGTCAGCACTGGCAATATAGATGGTTCGGGAATTGTGAGGATTTTAGCCGGAAACGAAATCAGAATTGAGCGAATAAATGTTAATCCGATGGGGTTAGATCGACCTCCGACAGTCACTCTTAATGCCCAAAATGATATCAGTGTTGCATCCATAAATGCTCCGGGCGGTAACGTTAATATAGAAACTCCCAATTTTGTTCGAGTAACTGATACTTTCAACAACCAAAACGGTACTCCAGTTAGCATCTCGACTGTTAGGGGCGATCGGGCCGGATCGGTTGCGATTCGCCACGGCGGCGGCGATAGGAATCCGCCGATACCTTTTGTGGAAGGAGATGCGAGAATTAACGGTAGTGCTGCGCCGATCGATGGCGCTGTCAATATTATTCCGCCAAC
>NZ_JAUBQX010000052.1:0-33014 GCF_036701505.1 Microcoleus sp. Pol11C2 | reverse complement strand
TCCAACTCCAACTCCAACTCCAACTCCAACTCCAACTCCAACTCCAACTCCAACTCCAACTCCAACTCCAACTCCAACTCCAAATCCAACTCCAAATCCAACTCCAAATCCAACTCCTTCACCATCGCCAACCGATAGATTCCCATTAGATAGAGGGAGAGCGCTTTTTCCCGTTCGCAACCAACCCTTTAGTCGCGAACAGCGGCAGAACCAAAACAGAATATCGCGAGATATAGGAAAACCCGGAGAAAGGATGCCGCCCGAAAGAATGCACTCTCCCAGAGAACTGAGAAATTTCATCAATTCAAATATCAAAGATTCAGTTATTCAGTCAGCATTTCGCGGCGATATCGGCAGGAATTTGGAAACCGGCAAAATATCGGAAGCTTTGTCTCTGCTGGACAAATCTTTCAGCCAAGAATTCGGGGAATATTTAGGCATCAACATCAGCGACGAGTTGGTATCCCCAGAAGAAATTAAAAAAAAGTTAGCATCCGTGGGTGCACAAACCGACACAAAACCCAGCTTAATTTATCTGTTCTCGCAGCGGGAAAAATTAAACTTAGTGTTAATAAATTCTTGCGGTGAAGCGGTGCACAAAAGCGTGCCGTCAGCGAACCGGGAAGAACTGCTGAAAGTTGTAAATGAGTTCAGGGGTGAGATTACCAAACCGGGGGTGCGGGCTACTACGAGTTATCTACCATCTTCGCAACAGCTTTATAAGTGGATGATTGCGCCTTTAGAGGACAGTTTGAAAAACTGCGAAACGGATACTATTTCCTTTGTTGTCGATCGAGGTTTGAGAGGTATGCCCTTTGCTGCTTTGCACGACGGACAGCAATTTTTGGTGGAAAAGTACAATCTCAGCCTGATGCCCAGCATTAATTTAACAGATACTCGCTACGTCGATCTCAGAAATTCTCAAGTTTTAGCAATGGGGGCCTCGGAATTTTCCGAGTTGAATCCTTTGCCTGCAGTTCCTGCTGAAATAGCCGCTATTTCTAGAGAGTGGCCGGGAGTTAGTTTTCTAAATGAGGGTTTCACTTTGGATAATTTGAAGCGACAGCATCAAAGCCGACCTTTTGGGGTTATTCACTTAGCTACTCATGGCGAATTTCGACCTGGAACACCAAATAATTCTTTTATTCAGTTGTGGAATAGTCGGCTGCGACTGGATCAATTGCGGGATTTGAGATTGAATGATCCCCAGGTGAATATGTTAGTTTTAAGTGCTTGTCGGACTGCGGTGGGAGATGCACAAGCGGAGTTGGGTTTTGGGGGGTTGGCGCTGCAAGCGGGAGTGCAAACGGCTTTGGGAAGTTTATGGTACGTGAGTGATGAAGGTACTTTGGGATTGATGAGTGAGTTTTACCAGCAGTTGAAGACGGCGCGAATTAAGGGGGCGGCGCTGCGACAAGCGCAAATTGCGATGTTGCGGGGAGATGTGCGTTTGGAGGGCGGTAGATTGCGGGGTTTGAGTCGGGGTGAGGGGGTGGAGTTGCCGACTTCGCTGCAAGGGTTTGCGGATTTGAAGTTGTCGCATCCTTATTATTGGTCGGCTTTTGTGATGATTGGGAGTCCTTGGTGATTGGTGATTAGTGATTAGTGATTTGTTATTGGTTGGATATCAATGATTTTTCGGGAAAAGTCGATCGCCCGCAAGCAAGTTCCGAGTGCGATCGTCCTTTTCACTATTTTTGATGCCGAGTCCACCACCACACGATGGCTTGACGGGGTGAGAATGCCTCTTCAGGGCAGGGCTGTTTCATTCTCTTGTAGGGGCTGCCCCCCGTGGCAGCCCCTATGTCTCAAACACCTGTGAAGTCGTCTGTGGGGAGGTAGACATTCTTGGCACTACAAGAGTCAAAATCCCAATTTTCCTAAGAATGAAACAGCCCTGCCCCAGAAGGGTGTCGCTGTAAGGGATAGACGATTTTCAAGTTCTGAACGAGTTAAAGTATTACTTAAAAAATACAATTTATATTGTATGTATGTTGAGAATTAAAAATAATTCTAGTCTCAATATCAAGGAAAATGGAACTTATGAAGTTTGGAAAGGTGAACGAGCAGTCCAAGTAAGATTGGTGACTTTTTCAGATTTATAGATCGGCACATAATTTAGATTGGTGACTAATTTACCTGAATCAGGAAACCTGGGATATAGTAAGGAAGAAACCCGATAATCTTATCAAAGACGATGGCAAATTGAGTAGCTAGGAATATTTCTGAAAAAGCACTTAAAGTTGTCTCGTTTAATCACTAATCATACCAAGGGGATTCGGAGACCAATCTATGCTTCTTTGATTTATTAGTCGCTTTTTTAATTAGTGAATTTTTATCTGTAATCGGTGATAAGCTGCTAGATAAATTACGCTATTTACAGGTTTTTATGGGTAAAAAAAATTAGCTATGTTCACTGATTTAAGGAACTCATTTTTAATGGCTAAAATCAGCGGTTTACAAAATTAGTTTATCTATTTTTATGCTCCGATCAAGGGGCAGTCAACACTTCTGGTAAAAATGCAAGATTAAAAGTTTTTCAACCTTTAATCTTGCATTTTTACTTTCACTATTTTTTATTGCTCGATCGGCTTAGGCTTCTTAACCGGCTTAGGAAGAGGTTCCTTCGGGACAGGCGGTGGTGCTGCTGCTGCGGACTTGATGGTAGGACGCCCTACAGGAGCACCGTCACCGCTGGGCCTAGGAGTAAACGGACGCTTCCCTCCTCCTTTGAAGCCACCGGGCGGCTTGCTGCCAGGGGGGAATTTCCGCTTTTTAATCGGCAGGGCACCAATATTATTAGCCTGCTCAATCATCAGACTGTCAGCTTTCAATTTGACGTGGAAATCCCAAAAAAATCCGATCGCCTTTGTTCCTAAATCTCCCTTGAGTTTCAGTTTAAAAAACTTCATCTTGTCGTCATTCTTGCGGGGAGCTTGCTTGATTTTGACGATGACATACTTTTCTTGGTCTTGGGATTGATAAATCACCTCACCTCTAATCGAAAAATAGCCATCTTCAACATCAGGTTCCGAGGGAGGCAAAGATGTGGTCGATGCTTCGTCCCCCTCCTCAATCTCCGCTGCTTCCTGATTTTCCTCATCAGAGGACGGTTCGGGAGGTTTCTTGAGCGTTTCCGGCTCCCAAACCCCCATAATCTGGGCGTGCAAGTTGCCGTCTTCTTGCCTGGTGCGGGGATAGACCACCCACAGGTGTTCTTGTTCCAGATCCAGGTGATTTTTGACTAAACTCATGACTCTACCCAGCAAAACGGCGTCAATGGCAGTTCCGTCGGCAGCTATCAGCATACCCCGGGTGAATTGCTCTTCTGATTGCGTGTAGCGGCCCCGCACCAAACCAACAGCTCGGTACTGTCTGGGTTCGCTGGGGGGGGGAATGGGATGTTGGCGCATGACCGAGGGTATGTCCTCATCGACCGGACTTTCGTTAGCGGAAGGCTCCCCCTTGGCGGGCGGTGCGACTGCTAGGGCTGGAGTATCGCTGACAGGTGCCGAAGACGCTGTAGGCGCCGGGGGTGCAGGAGCATTGCTGGGCTGGTCTTGTGGCTTTGTTTTGTCCTTGTCGGGGGCAGAACTGTAGCGTGGTCGTTGCAGCTTATCCTTGGACGCTGGGGCGTCTGTTGGCGTTGCCGGTTGATTTTGGTCAACAGGTGCAGCCGACGCCGAAGGTACCGAACTTTCGTCTGGTGTCTCAGGAATGGAATCTGTATCTTTAGGCGGATTGACGGCCTGTTCGCTGGGCTGAGCCTTGCGAGTAGAAGTAGATTTGGACGATTTGGAAGACCGGTTGGGAGAGGGGTTCATAAAAACTCCTTGCAGCGGAGACACATCCCTTAAGGGAAATTAGGAATAAACTGAAGAAACTGCTTTAAAAACTACTAGCACCAGACTTGGGGCTTGCGCCCGGAGGTCTGGTTGTGACCCGTCAACGCCAACTTTCAACGCTACGAGTGCCGATCGGTTCGCTGGCTGCTAAAATCCTTGCGAGCAAGGACTTTGGGAGTTGCTGACCGATCGATCCTGCGATCGCGCTGAGCTGGAGTTGCTGGCTAATAGCATTTAGGATATTCAGCTTGCCTATTTTACTTAATCCAATTACCTAACGGCCTGATCCGCCATATTTTCGGTAATTTTTAGCTTGACCAGACTAAATTGGACAGACACCGCAGTCCTTGGGGCTGCGGGTCTGAGTGTCCAAAATTGTTTAGCTAGCATGGAGTTGTGGGTCTGTTACCATATTAGCTGCAAGTAAAAGGCTGCTTTGTCCGTTCGGACTTTGAAGTTAAGAACTTTTATGGTTGCATGGATCTAGTTAAATGGCAGACGCCCCCGGGCGATGCGTTAATTCTTAGAAAATAGTAGATTTTAAGCTGGGATAGTTGAATTATGGAAAAAGCAAATAAGCGTCGTGGGTTGATTACTGTGGTGGTGGTGCTGTCGCTCATCGCTTTTTTGGGATTTTCTCTGGTTCCCATTTTGGACAGTATTCTCAAGGCCAGCCAAGCCCAAAGTACGTCAACTCCAACACCTACTCAGACGGCGCAGTCAGGGGAGAAGCAATCAGAGTTGCTGCAAGCTCAGGCTAGGGGATACGAATTGGTTTTGCAGCGGGAACCTGACAACGTAACGGCTTTGCGGGGATTGTTGCAAGTGCGACTGGAGTTGATCGGGCAAGGAGTGGGGGACATTAAGGATGCGATCGCTCCTTTGGAAAAGTTGGCTTCGCTGAATCCTGAGACTACTGAATACGGGATTTTGCTGGCTCAGGCTAAGGAACGCACGGGCGATCGCGAAGGGGCTGCTCAAGCTTACAGGTCAATTTTAGCGTCTAAGCCTGGGGAAATTAAGGCTTTGCAGGGGTTGGTGAATTTGCTGCTGGTGCAGCAGCGGCCGGAAGCTGCGATCGGACTGCTGCAAGATACGCTGAAGGCGGCTCCGGCTGCAAATCTGGCGAAACCCGAAAGTGTTGATGTAACTTCAGTGCAGTTGATTTTGGGACAGGTTTATGCTGTGCAGAAGCGCTACGAGGAGGCGATCGCAATTTACGACGAATCTGCTAAGGCTAATCCCAAAGATTTTCGCCCCACTTTAGGAAAGGCGATCGTGCTGAAGGAACAGGGCAAAACAGATGAGTCAAAAACGCTGTTCGATCGAGCTACTGAGTTAGCTCCTCCTAACTATAAAGACCAAATTAATCAGTTAGCTAGTGGCACTCCTTCGCCTTCTCCTGCGGCTACGACGACTCCCGAACCGGCTGCTTCTCCTAGTCCAGAAGGTGCGCTACCGAAACCCTAAGGAAAGTTTTAAGTGAAAGAGTTTTGAGTTGTCAGTTAAAAAGTATTAAGTTTTTAACTTAATACTTTAAACTCAACACTACTCGCTTTATTCCTAATTACGCAGGACTTAGGAAAAGAAACCCGGTTTCTACGATAAGGTTGAACGACGACAGATACAGGTCGAAACCGGGTTTCTAAGCCCTAGCGCCCAGCGTCCTATTACCGACTACCAATTACTAATTACCAATTATTTAAGACCTCGGAGAGAATTATGACTACTAGCGTAAAAGTAAGTTATTAAAATCAAACCATGCTTTGGCTGCGTTGGTGGGACGAGGAAGGTAATTTGCTGTTGATTGGCGATGAAAGAGCTCAATTAGAGAGATTGCGAGGGGAACAACAGCGGGAAAGGGCCGAGAGTGCAGAACAGGCACGACAAGCTGAATTTCAGGCAAGAAGGGATGCAATTCCCCGGTTGTTGGGAATGGGTTTGAGTGCCGAACAAGTGGCGGAGGCGTTATGTTTATCCGTGGAGGAAGTGACGGAGAATGCTGGAGAGTGAGATAGTGAGAGAGAATTGGGGAAAAGGGCGATCGGTCTTGAATTGAACTGGTGAAGATGCGATCGCTCCTACCAACTGCATTAAACTAAACAGAATACCAAAAGTTATCTATGAACTTCCTGAAGATGAATTATCCAAGATATCTAGTAAACTAAGCTGTACATTTTGGCTGTGAGACGATTTTTTATTTTCCATTTCTTTACCAAAGTATCTGTCTCGTAGTTCTGTATGCCGTGCTAGGAAACGTTCTAATTCTAGCCGAGACCACCAATCTATCTCAATACCTCTGTTACGAGCAACACCTTCTAGCTTGTCATAAAGTGTACTATCAATAACACCGCTGGTCATCACACAGAATCCACCCGCTCCATATTGATCTACTGGATCGGCAACTTGAACCTTGCTTCCCGCCAGCGAACTACCATCTCTAATCAGCTTACACTGTACAATCCATTTTACAGGCGGTTGACCCGCGCGCCCTGTTGTGTGAAATACTATATCTCTACCACCATCGCGGGAGCGAGATTTTCCCATTTTTAAGATTTTACTGGGCTGATAGCGGTAATTAACAACATCATAACAAAGCTCCTCAAACTGATTGTCATCAAGTTTATCCCAGGGACAGGCGATATCGGTAGTTCGTCCAATGAGTGTCCTTAGACTCTCAGATAGCTTGGAAATTGATTCAAGATATTTTTCTACTACTTCTTGCTTAACATTGCTCAATATACTGACAAATAATACATACTGCGCCATCATATCTTGTACTATCAAGACATCGCCTTCTATAGATAGTAAAATTTTTTTAATTTGGGTGCGATTTTGTGCTGTATTAAAATCCCACCGTATCGTTGTTATATCTATACCTAGCTTCATAATTTTTTCGCACATATTATCTCTAATTTTGTGGCACTCAGGACTTTCAAACCACATATATTCTGCACATTTCTGAGCTTGATATACGTCTGACTCTGGAAAAATTATCAAATTTTTATTTTGAAAAGCTATGGGTGGGCAATTCAATAATGACAAATACTCTGCTGCTTCTAGATCGGGAACTTCATTTTTGAAACCACCATATCGCTTCAGCAATTCTTTTATATCTACACCTAGCGGAACAATCCAAGATTTTTGAGAAACATAAAAGTCGTAACCTATCTCATTACTAAGAAAAGATCGCCAAAAATAATGAATTTGTTCAGGATATTTACTATGTAGGTCTATAAAATATTCTGGGTCACAAGAATAATGATAGGAATCTTCTTGTCCTGTTACACACTGTCCCAGATACAGATCGCCAAGTTCAGGAAATCTCAGTATACGGTTTTCTAAATTATCACGAAACTCCTCGTACTCATTGTATAAATCATCCACGGGATAGTCATCATCTAAATCTAAAGCACATAAAGGAAAAAGCCACAATAGCTGTTGTGCTAATCCCGCTATATTGTTTGGTTGAAATACAAAATAAATTGGCTCTGTCTCGCCATAAATTTCTTCAACATAAATGTTGTCACAAAAATTGGCTATATTTTCTCCGATGAATAAAGCACGGTAACAAACTTGTGCTTTAGCTAAGAATGATTGGAGATACCCAGAACCTGGAATCTCTAAAACAATATTTCCTTTAGCGTTCTCAAGAATATGACATAAATCATCACAAGAGTATTGGCTAAGTTCGGATGCGTTCAGTTTAATGCTAATTTCTTGGCTCATTTATTTAGCTTTATAATTAGGCAACTACATTCGTGGATTCTTAAATAGCAAGTTATCTCAATCATTGAAGAGTGAGATAACTACCATAGCACACTAACTTAATACTTCCGCTCCTGCGGCTCAAACATCGTAATCGCCACCGGCATATAAGCCAAATCAATCCCCGCAGGCGAATAATACGCCATTGTATGCTTCAAGAAATTGCTGTCATCGCGCTCAGTAAAATCTTCCCGCGAATGAGCTCCCCGACTTTCCTGCCGGTTCAAAGCCGAAGTTAAAATCATTTTCCCGACAATTATCAAACTCCGCAACTCCAAAGCTTCCACAATTTCCGTATTCCACAACTTGCCTTTATCGTCTAAGTAAACCTCCTCATATTGTCGCTCTAAATCCTCCAATTTCTTTAAACCTTCCTGCATCAATTCGGCGCTACGAAATACGCCACAATACTCAGTCATAGTATCTTGATACTGCTGCCGCACTTGATTGATTCGGTATTTTCCGGGACGTTCTAAAAGTGCCTGAATTTGCTCTTGTGCTTCCGTAATATAACGCTGTTCGTCTACGGCAGGTAACTTGCGATTTTGTACAAATTGTGCTATAGTTGCGCCCGTAACTTTGCCGTAAACTACGCATTCCAACAGCGAATTACTGCCCAAACGGTTCGCGCCGTGAACGGACACGCAAGCTGCTTCGCCGGCTGCAAAGAAACCGTCTACCAAACTGTCAGGACTGCTGCGAACTTGCCCGCTAACATTAGTAGGAATTCCCCCCATTGAATAGTGAACGGTAGGGCGCACGGGCATCGGCTGATTTACGGCATCAATTCCTAACAAACGGTGGGCTTCTTCCCAAGCAAAAGGAATTTTGCTCATAATTTTTTCGCGTCCCATGTGCCGCAAATCGAGGTAGATAAAGGGGCCGCCGGCACTACCATCAACATTAATTCCTCGGCCGGCGCGAATTTCTATGGAAATTGACCGCGAGGTGATATCTCTGGGTGCTAATTCCATCCGCGACGGGGCATAATTGGCCATAAATCGATCGCCCTCTGAATTAATCAAATAAGCGCCTTCGCCCCGCACCGCCTCGGAAATCAACACTCCCACGGGATACAAACCAGTCGGGTGAAACTGCACGAATTCCATATCTTCCAGCGGCAATCCAGCTAAAGCCGTCATCGCCAAACCGTCTCCCGTCGAGGCGTAATCGTTCGACGTGGTATTGTAAACTCGGCCGTAACCCCCCGTAGCAAACATCACCGCCTTAGCACGGACAACCTCAATTTGACCGTCTAAAAGGCGGTACATAACTACCCCCTTGGCTTGGCCTTCTTCCAAAATCAGGCGGGTGACATACCACTCCTGATAGATGTGAACTCCGTAACGGCGCAGATTGTTGACTAATTCGTGGAGGATGGCGTGACCGGTTTTGTCCGCGGCGTAGCAGGTGCGGCGGTGGGAATGTCCGCCGAAAGCGCGCTGGGCAATTCTGCCGTCTGGGAGGCGGGAAAAGAGGACTCCCATGTGTTCTAAATCTATGACTACACCGGGGGCTTCGCGGGTGAGGATTTCTACCGCGTCTTGGTCGGCTAAATAGTCTGAACCTTTTACTGTGTCGAAGGCGTGGGCTTTCCAACTGTCTTCGGGATCGACATTTTGGAGGCTGGAGGCCATCCCACCTTGGGCTGCGACGGAGTGCGATCGAATCGGGTGAGTTTTGGCGACGACAGCTACCTTTAAACTGGGGTCAGTCCGAGCAATTTCTACTGCGGCGCGGCAACCTGCTAAACCGCCGCCTACAATGATTACGTCGTGTTCTAGCATTTTTTTTAATTATTTTGAGTGTTCTGCTCAACTTATCGTGACGCAAAAAAAAACTTCCTACCAAAAGAGCAGGAAGTTTTTTAACTTTTGATTTAAATGGAAAATCAAAAGTTAAAATTTCAAATTGGACTAGCCGGCGCTTTCGGCAGGATTCTGAAGCGACTGATTTCCCGTTGCAGAAGGTTGAGGTTCCGTACCGGGTTCTACAGCAAGCACTTCAATGTTATTTAACAGAGTTGTAACGAAAGCAAACAGCAAGAAGGGCAGAGACAGCACTAAAATCAAGCCGACGGTAGCCAAGGCGAAGATTTGGCGGGCGCTACTCCACAAGGCGAGTGCCGACGCTAGACTTAGGAAGATGACTATCAGCCAAACAATGATTTGACCGTAAATGTCGCCAAAGGTGAGCGTACATCTAAGGCGATAGTTTTGGATGTTATTCATTTGATGCCTCGCGAGATTGCTATTACGACTTGTCCAAAAATACTTTGACAGTGCGTCAATGCCCACTGTAAATTTCTAAGTTTAGCTGCCGCAACTTGGTTTTGGGGTTGTTGTAAACATTCTTTAATAAGTTGCGACAACACTTTCTATATCTTTGCTTCAGACTGGGCAATTCTTCCGAAACAGTTGGCGATCGCATTCCGAAGCCTAGAAACCGGGTTTTTTAGGGTTTTGGCGGGCTGACTAGAAGTAAACGGGCCGAAAAAACCAACGTGATTACCAGCGGTGCGTCCTGGATTACCAAACCAACGCATCAGGGGAAAGTCTACTTTTTGAGGGAGCCCTGCCTTGGTAAAGTAATGTTAAGCTGCGTGGGAATGGAATCAACCTTTATAGCGTCGCACCTGTCTTTTCGCCCATGTCTTCAGAGACCAAATTGCTGATTTCGCGCTGTTTCCTGGCTGGTTTGGGAACGCAGACGTTTGTGTACCGCGAAGACCGGATTCCCCAAGAGAGTCCGGTGCTGGTGGTGAGCAATCACCGCAGTTTCTTAGACCCTGTGCTGCTGACAGCGGCTTTGGGTCGATCGATCCGCTTTGCTTGTCATCATTACATGGGTCAAGTTCCGCTAATGAGGGAAGTTGTCACGACTTTCGGCGCTTTCCCCTTGGAAGCACCGGAGCACCGACAGCAGCATTTTTTCTCTCAAGCGACAGCGCTGCTGCAAGGCGGGGAGATGGTGGGGGTGTTTCCAGAGGGTGCAGAACCGATGGTGAAGGTGACTGGGCCCAATACTGTGGGGAAGTTTCAGCGGGGATTTGCTCATTTGGCTTTGCGGGCGCCGGTGCGGGATTTGGCGGTTTTGCCGGTGGCGATTAGTTCTTTTGAGGAACACTCGGTACGATCGGGTGTACCCCTCAAGTTGTTGAGTTTGTTTGATCCTTCGGAACCGCTGTTCGATCGCTCAGGGTGGCATCCTGTGATAATTTATCAGCGAGTTAATGTTTTAATCGGCCAGCCTTACTGGATTACTGCCGAGAGACAGCAGCAATATCAAGGCAAAAAAGCCAAAGCAGTTGTGGCTGAACTCACAGACCACTGTCAGGGCGAAATTGCAGAATTACTCCAACGAGGTTGTTTGTAAGTTTGTAAGTTTGTTGACTGTTGGCTGTTGACTGTTGACTATTGGCTGGTGTCAGATTTCCAATCTAAAATCTAAAATCTAAAATCGATTGACTTGAATCATGGCAAATGCTAACAACAAGGTTCGTTTCCTAACCCCCAAACCCCCGAAACCCGATCGCCCTTTATTTGTATTTTTGCCCGGTATGGACGGGGGCGGTTTGCTGCTGCGCTCCCAAATTCCTAAATTAGCCAATCATTTCGACATTCGTTGCTTAACTTTACCTGCGGACGATACGCCTAGTTGGGATGTACTGGTTGGGGAAACAATTGCCTTAATTGAAGCCGAAAAGCAAGCCGGAAAGCCGAAGCGGCCGGTTTATCTGTGCGGCGAGTCATTTGGGGGGTGTTTAGCGATGAAAGTGATGTTAGAAGCTCCCCAATTGTGCGATCGATTAATCTTAGTCAATCCAGCTTCTTCGTTTCGACAGCAGCCTTGGGTGCAGTGGGGCTCGTACCTGACTCAGTGGCTGCCGGCCAACCTTTATCCACTCTCGGTAATCGGTTTATTGCCGATATTAGCATCATTAGGAAAGATTGGGCGCGACGATCGCCGCGCTTTGCTAGAAGCGATGCAAGCAGTACCGCAAAACACGTCTGTGTGGAGATTGGCGTTAGTGCGATCGTTTAATGTTGACGAAAATCAGTTGCGTGGCATCAAACAGCCGACGCTAGTAATTGCTAGCGGTGCCGATCGGCTGCTGCCTTCCCTAGTAGAAGCGAAGCTTTTAGTAAAGGTAATTCCCAATGCTGAAATGGTGCTGCTGGCTAACAGCGGTCATGCTTGTTTGTTAGAAACAGATGTTAATCTTTACGGGATCATGCAAGCTCGCAATTTTTTGACAAAATCCGAAGAAAATCTGTCCTTAGTCAATAGTCATTAGTCATTAGTCATTAGCTATGACTTTTCACTTCTGAGTCAGTCAGGGCAAAATTAGAAATTGGGCGAGGGGTAAAGTTTATATTACAATTAACCCGCCCTGACACTTATTAGTAAGTGTCCGAAGACCAGCCACTAAAGACTAATAACTAATGACTACTGACTAATTAAGATTTAGCCATTTTTGAGCGTTAAGCCGCTGGACGACGCCAAACACCATGAGGTCTAGTGTTACCTTGCGCTCATCTATCAAAAAAGGCTCTAAAGTGCTAGTTTTGGTATTATTTTCAGCGCAGGAAAACGCCCTTTGACTTTGAATATTTTCTTGAGGAAAATATAGGTTAAATTGGCGCTGACCTTCTTGGAATTTCCCAATTACCTGCCAGCAATCCCCGGCGGAACTCATACCCGCAACTGGGAGTTTTTGCTTTGCCAAACTCACTTCTAAATCCTTAACGCCCTGCTTAGTCAAAGCAGTTTGCAAAGCGGGCAAATAATCTTGTTGAATAAATTCCGCAAAGGGCTTGTCTTCAACAGCAGGTGCTTTTTCCTTTTTAGCTTTAGCTGGGGGCTTGTCGCCGTCGGCCTTGGCTGCGGGCTTTTTAGCGGCCGCCTGGGGCTTGTCAGTGCTGGGTAAGTCGCTTGTCTCGGGTTCGTCGGAACTCGGGGCGTTCTCGATCGAAGCACTGGGAGTTTCCGATTCGCCAGCGGTAGGATTTTTCGGTTCTTTCTTGGCTGCGGGCTTTTTAGCAGTCGGCTGAGGCTTGTCAGTGCTGGGAAAGTCGCTTGTCTCGGGTTCGTCGGAACTCGGGGCGTTCTCGATCGAAGCACTGGGAGTTTCCGATTCTCCAGCGGTAGGGTTTTGCGGTTCTTCTGGCATTAACGCTTCCTTTTAAAAGTGATCGGTAAAAGGAGTTGTGAGTGGAGGTGGGGGCGATCGACTTTTGCGCTCGCACACACTTTTTATCGAAAACCCACCGAGAGAGAATTGCTTCTTCCAAAAAATTTGAACTCAAAACACTCTCAGAGGGCGATCGCTTGCCAATATCACAACTCCTTTGGTTATTCTAAATCTCAGCGACAGCTCGTTCAATCAAACGGCGGGCGAGAGTTTGAACACCAGTGTGTTCGTAGTAGTTGGTAGTCATGTCGAGGAATGCGCCCACGTAGTCCACCTTGTCTGCAGAAATGTCTACAAAAGTCTGCAAGTGGCCGAGTACGTTTTGAGGAGTCAAACCTCGATCGCTCACAAAAGAGCTCATCCAGCCAGAAACTGAGTTAAAGCTTTCGCCGATAAAGCCTAGTTGGCCTGCGGGAGAACCCCCAGGAATCATGCCGCCGATCGACTTAAAGGCCGAATTATCTTGCAAATCGCTGGGGGAGAGTCTCTGAATCCAAGACTGAGTGGCCATGATAAAGTCTGGACCCAGGGGAATCAAACCGTCAAAACAAACCAAAGCAGCCATCCGCATCAGGGATTCGCCGCCGTAGTCACCCAAGGATGCGGCAAAATCGCCAATGCTGTCGCCAGGAATACCGTTGATTTGGCAAAAAGCCAGCAACTCAGTAACTAACTTCAAAGAAAGGTCGATCGTTTGAGCTTTTTCAGCCTTGGGAGTGATATTGCCGAGGAACGATAAAAACGAGACATTTTCCGCAACCTTATTAGCGAGGGCGGCACTGCCCAAAGCCTTGTCGGCGTTGTCAATAGTTTGGTAGAGCCAGAGAGCGCGCTGGTAGCCCTCAGATTTATCGTTGTAGAGGTAGATGGCGCGCTCGCCGATTTGCTGGATCAGTTCTTCGTCAGTTTCGCCAGTAACGGTGCGAATGGTATTTTCAAAGCCAACTAAATTGTTCCACTCACCGGGAACCACAAAGTCAAGCGCTCGGAGGGCTTTGACAGTCATGTTGTCTTGAGGCAGTTGATCGACTAATTCAAAGACTGTTTTGCTCACAAAAAACTCCTTTTGCTGGAACGAAAATCAAAGATATTACTTTTGGCAGATGGCAAAAACTTCACACTCTCTTTGTGACCAACTTAGTTTTGATAGCGCCAGACTGGAGTCGGGCGCGGAGTGTGACAAAAGAGATTGCTACTTGAGGCGGGCGAGCCCGCCCAGGTTAAATTTTGACAGCCAAGCTTCGCGATCGCTCGCAGTAAAAGAGGGATTGCGGGATTGAACTTTCACCTGATAGCGATTTGCCACTAAAACAGCAGTGATATTAGCACCCTGATTAACAGCGGGATAGCCGCTGATTTGCTTGGTACTTTGCTTAAATTTTGCACCTGCGCTGGGGTTGCCGGCGATGTCGTTAATCGAGAGCACCGCGACATTTTTACCGTCTTTGTTCAACTTAGCTTCAGCAAAACCAGATTTTTCTTGAGCAAAAACGCGATCGAATCCGCCGCCAGAAGACGGGAAGTATTTATTTAACTTACCGCCTGCAACTGCCTTCTTGGGCAGGTTTTGATTACTAGCACTTGATTTATCAGCAGTTGTCTGCTGTGCTTTACCAGATTTTTGGGTGCTTTCCTGCTGAGCTTTGTCCCAGCGTGATGGGGCTTGGGTTTGACCGCAGGCGGTCACTAACAGCAGTACCGAGATCAGGAATGGAGCTAAGATGCGGCGTGCGGGGAAAAATTGCATCGCTGTCTCCTCATTAGTAGGTTTCCATAACAATTGTGGCTTAGAATTTGGCAATTTGTGTGCTCTGAGCGGATGATTTGTCTTCTTGGCAAAAAAATCCTCTGCCTGCAGGCAGAGGATTTTTTTGCACTTACGAGTTTTGAAGGCAGAAAACTGAAAGATTGCTCCACAGATAAATTCTGGGGATGGGGGTAAAGAAACTAAGTTTTCTAATAGCCAGCAA
This sequence comes from Microcoleus sp. Pol11C2, assembly GCF_036701505.1. NCBI lineage: Bacteria > Bacillati > Cyanobacteriota > Cyanophyceae > Oscillatoriales > Microcoleaceae > Microcoleus > Microcoleus sp. Pol11C2. The sequence continues at coordinate 18,237 of NZ_JAUBQX010000052.1, read as the reverse complement.
TCTCAAAACAATTTTTGCTAATTTTCCCTAGATTTATCTAGAAATTTCACAGCAATTGTTCCTCAATCCTCTTACTTCGGCTTTCCAACTTAGGTCTTACTTTAGGGGTAAGGATCAGGCGTCGCTTTCAATATAGATAAACAACAAACCCATTACCACAACTGGCATCAGCCAGGTAATTAGCGGAATCAAAATCCAAGGCAAGAAAGAAGCAGCGTAGGAACCTGTCATATCAAATTCTCCAAACTAAAGTTAGTGTGTTCCAACAGGGATATTTGGGAGTGAAGCCTAATTGTTGACTAAACCCCGGAAAATGGCATCGATGCCGTTAAAGTTTTCGAGTAAGAAGTAGGCAACAAAGACGCCGCCCATCCCGCCAATGAAGAAACCACCGGTAAACTGGCTCCACCCCTCAGCATTTCTGAGGGCATCGGGGGTCATGGGATTAGCGCTAGGGTAGCTGGTGTTGTCTTGTTTGAAAGAGACTAAACCGTAAGCAGACATACCTAGTGTGCCAAGCAGAACTAAGACGAGGGCTGTATATAATCCGCCGAGATTAGCTGCTTCTGGATAATCCCGCAGGGGCCCGAAGACGATTTGGGGGCCGACGAGGAAATAACCGTGTGCCAAACCAACTTCCAGACCTCGAATTAGGGGCGAGAGTCCTTTGCGGTAGGCAGGCAGGTTGCCGATGAATGCTTTTGTGAAATCAGAAGCACTGATGGGGGTGGCTAGATGACCCGTGAAGGGGTCGCCGTTAAAGGGTTTAATAAGCTCTGCATCTCTGGGATCGGCCATATTCTGTTTGTCCTCGCAGTTTAAAAAGTTGAGGCGTTCAAGTCATATTTTACGCAGGGACGTGTTTCCTATTTACATAATTAACGGCGAGCTTTAGAAAAGTTCACTATTCTTTAGTTTTTGGAAGAATTTTTCTTTTGGCTCTTATACCAGAAAGCGAGTCGATCGGGCGACACTCCCAAGAAATAAGCGATGATTACTATTTGATTAATAGCGGTGGTTTTGATGATCCCAAGCTGCTGCCAGCGACGGGCGGAGGTCAGCACTGGCTGGGGTACTATTTCAATGCGGCCTTGTTTTTTCAATTGGCGCACGAATTCAAAGTCTTCCATGAGGGGCAAGTCGGGAAAACCGCCGATTTTGTCAAAGGTAGCTGCGTTGAGGAAAATAGCTTGGTCGCCGTAGGGCATTTGCAAAAAGTTCGATCGGCAGTTTACCCCCTTTTCTACCAGCCGGAGGCTGAGCCTGCAGGCGTCAATCTTGAGTTCAAAGGCGCCTGCTACAGCAGACGGGTTAGCTAGTGCCCGACGCGCGCTATCGTCGTACCCGCCAGGCAAAAGAGTGTCTCCGTGGAGAAACAGCAGGATATCTCCAGTAGCAGCAGCAGCACCTGCATTCATTTGGGTGGCGCGGCCTGGGGCGGTGGAGATAAATCGCACGCCCAAAGATTTTGCTATATCTGCTGTACCGTCGCTGCTGCCGCCGTCGGCGACAATTATTTCGACATTTTTTGCCTCAAGGGCGGTGGAGATGACTCGGGCAATTGTAGGTGCTTCGTTTAAGACTGGAATGATAATGGAAATTTTGAGATTGGGATTTTCTGGCGACATACAGAATTAAGCAGCCCGTGAGAGAGGGCGGGTTTTGTACCAAGCTTATCCGTTATTTAGCCCATTTTTTACGCCAGGATCGCCCCTACATGGAGCATTAAGATGGAAGGGCGAGTTTTGTACAGACCCAATCTGTTAGTTGCTAATTTTTTACGCCGGGCCCGCGCCTATATTGGGCTTTTATCTGCCAGGGCGGGTTTCGTACAAAGCAGAGCTGTTAGTTGCTAATTTATTTGCTAATTTTTGACTTTTTCTCGCGCCTGGGACTATTGTCCCAAGCGCTGTCTAACCACTACTGATATTCAGCCTTTGGTTAGACAAATACAATTACTATATTATGACGTTGTGGTTTTACAATCAAGCATTTTTATCAAAAAACATATGACACTTTCTAATAATTTAATAAGCTTAAATCGACTTTAGTTATTTCAACATATTAATATCTAAACCGAGGAGGTCTTCTGGTCGATCAATATCTGTAAGAGTGGGAAGATAAGCAATATTGAGATCGAGCTTTTGGGCGATCGCCCTCGTACAAGCCAATACTTTACTGGTGCCCCAGTGAATGCCACTGAACAATTCCGGTATCGATCGCCGCAGCCCAATCAGATAATAACCTCCGTCTTTTGCCGGGCCCAAAACTAAATCGTGCTGGCTCAGTTCATCAAAAGCTTGTGCCATAATTTCTGCTTTTAAATCAGGACAATCAGTGCCGATAATTGCAGTTTTCTCAACCCCTGAATTAAAAGAGTTTTGAAACGCTGCGGTCATTTTGGCGCCCAAATCGCCGTCTATTTGATTTTCACAAATAATATCAGTTCCCAACCACTCTTGCATCAGTTGTTGGCTGCCGCCGGTTCGGTGAATTTCTACTGATAATCGGCGGGATTTTTCGAGAGAGAAAGCACAGGCGATCGTTCGTTGGGCCATCAAGCGGTGAAGGTTGGCAGCGCCTGTTTTCCCCAGCACCGGAATTAGTCGAGTTTTGGTTGTCCCCGGTTCGGGATAGCGGGTGAAAACAATGAGTTTTTCGGGCATCATTTATCGTTCATGAGTTTTAAAGGCAGCAACCGCATAGGCGCATAGGCGCAGAGAAAGAGTTGACAACTGACCCACGGATGGCCGATCGATGTTGGTGGGTTAGGCGATGGCTTAATTTAATCGTCGCGCCCAACCCAGCATACAATAGATTTACTTAAAAATAGCCAGCGGTTAGCTCATTTCTAGCATTCGCTGGATCGGCTGCAAAGCTGCTAGTTGAATATCTAGGGGCATGGTAATTTCGGGGGTTTGATTTTTTAGGGAGAGATACAATTTTTCCAAGGTATTTAATCTCATGTGCGGGCATTCGTTGCAAGCGCAGTTATTATTAGTTGAAGGAGCTGGAATGAAGCGTTTGTGCGGAGCTTGCTTTTGCATTTGGTGAATGATTCCCGGTTCAGTCGCGACAATAAAAGCTTGGCTGGAACTAGCTTGAGAATATTTGAGCAAAGCGGTGGTAGAGCCGATGTAATTGGCGTGGCGCAGCACGGGAGGTTCGCATTCTGGGTGGGCAATTATTTCGGCTTCGGGATTTTCGATTTTGAGTTGAACTATCTTTTTTTCTGAGAAGTTTTCGTGGACGATGCAGGCTCCTTGCCAGATTGCCATGTTTCTACCGGTTTGTTCCATGACGTAGCGGCCGAGATTGCGATCGGGCCCAAAAATTATCGGCTGATCTTCCGGAATTTGGTTGACAATTTTAACAGCGTTAGAACTGGTGCAAATTATATCGCTCATTGCCTTAATTGCGGCGGTACAATTAATGTAGGAAATTACTAAATGTCCTGGTCGAGCGGCTTTGAAAGCTGCAAAGGCTTCGGGAGGGCAACTGTCGGCGAGGGAACACCCAGCATTTAAGTCTGGCAACAATACTAATTTGTCGGGATTGAGAATTTTTGCGGTTTCGGCCATGAAATGAACTCCGGCAAAAACTATGACATCGGCCCTGGTGTTGGCGGCTTTGCGGGCAAGTTCTAGGGAGTCGCCAATGAAGTCGGCGATGTCTTGAATCTCGGAGTCTTGGTAATAGTGGGCGAGAATGACGGCATTTAACTCTTGTTTGAGGGCGTTAATAGCTGCAAACAAGTCGTTGGGCAGTCGGGTTTGAGTAAAGTTCGGAGCAGGTGCGGTGGTAAACACAGTTAGAATATTCCGGGGAAGGTGGCGAAGACAGCTAAAGTGTATTTTGAATTATAGTTGAATTCACCAAAAAGTGCTGGCTGTTCAGTGGAGTTCATCTAAAATCTAAAATAGCCTGGGGGAGAGTGCAAAAATGGGTCGCTGTTTCTTATGCTGAGTAAGTAAGGGGCTAGGGATCGATCGCACATGACAAATCACATGAATAAAGCTAAATCTATCAAAATTGCGGTGGTGGGGGACGTTCACGATCACTGGGAACCTGAAGACGGCGAGGCCCTGAAGCATCTGGGCGTTGATTTGGTGCTGTTTGTGGGGGATTTTGGTAATGAGTCGGTGGAGGTGGTGCGGGCGATCGCCCAATTAGACCTTCCGAAAGCAGCGGTGTTTGGGAATCACGACGCTTGGTACACGGCGACAGAGTGGGGCCGCAGTCAGTGCCCTTACGATCGCACTCAAGAAAATTGGGTAAAACAGCAGTTAGATTTAATGGGAGAAGCTCACGTCGGTTACGGGAAGCGTGATTTTCCAGAGTTGGGCGTAACTGTGGTGGGAAGCCGCCCGTTTACTTGGGGGGGCTCGGAGTGGAAGTACGGGGATTTTTACTCGGAATGGTTTGGCGTAGAGAGTTTTGAAGAGTCAGCCCGACGCATTGCAGAAGCTGCGGCGGAGGCGGACTGCGAAAATGTGATTTTTTTGGGTCACACGGGCCCGACGGGGCTGGGAGAGGCTCCTGAAGACCCCTGCGGGCGAGATTGGAAGCCGCTGGGAGGGGATTGGGGCGACCCGGATTTTGCCGAGGCGATCGATCGAACTCGTACCACAGGAAAGCACATACCGCTGGTAACTTTTGGTCATATGCACCACAAACTGCGGCACACGAAGCACGAGTTGCGGAAGTCGCTGGAGGTGAGTGCGGAGGGTACAGTTTATTTGAATGCAGCCAGCGTACCGCGCATTGTGGAGAGAGAGTGCTCGAAATTGCGGAATTTCTCGATCGTCCTGCTGGAAAATGGAGCAGTGTCGGAAGTGTCTCTGGTATGGGTAGGCGAAGATTGCGCGGTAGAAAGAGAACAAATTCTTTATCGGCGCACTGAATCGGCGGCTATTTGTAGTTAGAGACATTTGCTGGTATGATAAAATTTATGCGCCAGGAGAGGTGGCAGAGTGGTCGAATGCGCCTGACTTGAAATCAGGTGAACCGCAAGGTTCCGTGGGTTCAAATCCCACCCTCTCCGTTTAACAATTCTCTTGTCCGTTAAGGGTTTCAGATTCTCTATCCCCTCAAGAGTTCCCTTTTACGCTCATCTTTGGCTCGCTCTTGGTATTTCCCCAAAAAAAACACCCCCGTAGGGGTGCTATTGCTTACCAGGTAAATTTTCTAGCCAACTGACTTAACTAAACCCTTCCTCATCCGCCGGGTCGCCGTAGGGGTCTTCACTCGCGGGGCTAACATTGCCGAACATTCCAGCATCCGCTACGTAGTCAGCCGGGTCGCCGTAGGGGTCTTCGCTGGCCGGAGTCACGTTGCCGAACTGTCCGTAGTCGGTACCGGCGTAGTCTGCAGGGTCGCCGTAGGGGTCTTGGCTAGCCGGGGTCAGGTTGCCGTACTCTCCGTAGTCTGCGGGGTCGCCGTAGGGGTCTTGGCTGGCTGGAGTCACGTTGCCGTACTCTCCGTAGTCTGCGGGGTCGCCGTAGGGGTCTTGGCTGGCTGGAGTCACGTTGCCGTACTGTCCGGGATTGGATGGATCTTCGTAATAACCGTCAGGATCGACTTGCTCGCCGTCTGGCCCGACGATCGCATCTTTTAACTTCCGCAAAAATCCGTCTACCATGATAAAGTTCCTCTTTTTTATGTGTTGAAAAACAACTGTTTTAGATTGGGAATCCCAGATTTAAGTGAAACTCAGGGAACCTGCAATCTAAAATGTCAAATGCTTAGACTACTGTGCCGGAACAGGACTTGTAGCTTCTGGCAAGGTAGTAAGGTCTCGACCGGTATTTTGGTTGTTGTACCCCTGGAATTCGCGGTAACGCGCTGCCTCGGACTCCGGAACTTTAATTCCTTCAGGCGGGGGGGTTACCCAGACCGCCCGATTCTGGGCATCGCGGTAGTAAACGCGACCGTTTTTGGAAAGGTAATGTTTTCCCTGCGGCCCCTTTTCTTGTTTATTTTTGTGCTGATTGTAGATGTAGTAAAGGGCGGCGGCTCCTGCTAAAGTAATCCCTACTTTTTGAGCATTGCTCAGTCCTTTTTTCGCTTGGGGCGCTGGAGTGGGGGCGCGATTAGTTTGCACTCCTCCAGCGCGAGTGTTGTCAACAGGAGGCGGGGGAGCGTAAGTTCGCTCGTCAGAACCGCAAGCACTCACAAAGGGAAAGGTCAACAGCGTTGTCAGCAGCAGAGCCATGAAGCGCGATCTTTGGGGTTCGGGTTTGATTGTGTTCATTACCGCTCCGAATTGTCGGGATTATAGGTAGGGTGTATTTTGGCGAGGTTTAGGAACCTGAGCTGCTGCTAACAGTTTTTAGAGTAAATTAATTTCTCAAAGCAATTTTGACACAAGTAGTTGCTGAGAACTTAACAGCGCAGGTACGGTATTGCGTTTCTATTTAATCATGCTGTAATCTCTCGAAGATTTACTCATTCCAGGGATATAAATAAAGTTTCTTTGATTTCAGTCCGCAGGTATATGCAAATGCGCGGCTCCGGATAACGATAAATTCCGTTTGTGGACTGCTCAAAGCAAAGTGAAGCCGACGGAGGGGGCGAGTGCCAAGCTCAAAGCAGCACTGGCGGGGGAAAGGAGGCGGGATGTAGAAGTCCGGCGGTGTTTAATTGCGCCAGACTGCTTGTGGGAGATGCCTGCAATTTTAGTGTGGGAATTCTGGAGAGGTCGATCGCACTCTTGTAGAAATCTATTAACAGCCAGAGAAAGCCCCCGAAGCTTTTCGGATATTTATGAAATTAAATAGTTTATTGACTGCTGGATTGTCCATCGCAGTTGTATTTACTGCGGTAAAATATCTAACTTTTTTAAATTAACAAAACCAAGTCAAGGAATTGCTGCAAACAAAACATTGTCCCGAATGCAATTTCAGCAAGGCCAACCTAAAAAGATTAGACTTGCAAGGAGTCAACTTGCAGGGAGCTAATCTAGAAGGTGCTAACTTATCCGCAGCCAAGTTGACTAATGCCAACCTCAAAAATGCCAACTTAAATAGAGCCAACCTCACGGGAGCTGATTTGGGCTGTGCCGGCATCGCTTTCAACATTGAGGCTAATGAAAAAGAAGCAAATATGGATTTTAATGTCACCGCTGTTCCACAACAGAATAACCCAGAAAATGCAGTAGTAGGTTTCAATATGAAAGCAACGGATCGAGAAGCGACAATGCGTTTCAACCTGATGGGATGCGCGGATTTCTCAAATGCTAGCTTGCAAGAAGCTCAAATGCCAGATGGCACAATTCATCCTTAGTAAGACTAGCAAATACTGTTTATATCTATTAAATCGAAAGAAAACCGCCACCTGACAAACAGGCAGCGGTTTTTTAAGCAACTAACTGCACGCCTAAAATTAGTGAGCAGAACCGTTGCCGTGATACTTGTCAGTATCGTAGAATCCGTTTTTTGTGCCGAAGAACAGACAGCAAACGGTGAAAACTGCTGTCAAGACTGCTAAAACTAACTTAACGTCCATAATTTACCTGCGGTTGTTGAGTGAGTGCAAATACTCAGATTGTAGAATCTTTTTGGCTGGCGCGGCCATCTACCAGCGTAGCGCCAGATTTGCTGGGCTGTACTCTGGTGCGGCAGTTTCCTGACGGCGAGACGATTCGGGGAATTATTGTCGAAACCGAAGCTTACGGCCCGGGAGACCCCGCTTGTCACGCTTACCGAAAGCGCACTTCTCGCAATGAGGTGATGTTCGGGCCTCCGGGTATGAGCTACGTTTACTTAATCTACGGGATGTATCACTGTTTTAACGTGGTGACGGATGCAGAGGGAGTTGCTAGTGCTGTGCTGATTCGAGCTTTGCAGGTAGATGTGGTTCCCAAAGAATTCGCTGCAATTCCTGAGAAGAAGCGATCGCGCCTCGCCGCCGGGCCTGGGAAACTGTGTAAGGTACTGCAGATCGATCGAACTTTAAGCGGTTTTCCCTTGGGTGCAGACCAAGCGCTGCGGTTGGAACACCGGAGCGATCACTTTCAGCAAGCTGTGCAGGAGGGTACAATAAATTTTGTGCAAACTACGCGTATCGGGATTTCTCAAGGCATTGATTTGCCCTGGCGGTGGTATGTAGGGAACTCTACGGCTGTGTCACAACTCTAGTAATGTCAAAGGTATCAGTGTAAATTTTGTCGCTTATCTTAGTGAAATTATGGCTTACTCTTCTGAAAATCCGATCGTCCAACTCAAGAAATGCCTAACCCTGGTTCAGGATGTTAGCACTCACACCGAAGCTAACCGGGCCTTCGAGCAATTGTGTGGGATTATCGATGCTGAAAACCCAATGGCGGCGCAACTTTTGGAGATGCTATGGGAAGAAGCAATTATGGCAAGGCGATCGGCTTTATTTTGGCAACAAATGAGCGATGTTGAGAAAGATATGGCTAATAGAATGATGGAAAATATGACGCAGATGCGGCAGAATTATTTGCGGCTGATGCAGGAAATGTAGACAGTAATTGGTAAGTCCGTGTTTGTAGGGAGGACTTTATTCCTCTCTTTATCAATAAAGTTCTCTAGATGTAGGGTGCATCAGGGCTGATATTTGAGGAGGCTCAAACAGCTTGTTTCCGAGGCACCCTACGATAAATTCTGCTACTTCATTAAAGCAGCGCCGCGGTTGTAAAGTTCGCGCGCGTAATCAGTCCAAGTTCCCTGTCCCCAATAGCGGAAACAGCTTGTTTGCACCAACAAATTGTAAAGCAAAGCTTGCTGGTATTCAAACTGCTTGGTAACTGAAGCATCTTGCTCCAACAGCGGGTCGTATTTTTTGTGAAATGCAGCGCTGAGTAGATTCATCGGTTCCAAGACATTTTCGTAACCTTTCACCCAACTCAAATCGTTAGTCCAAGAAGCACCATCCATGTGAAAATTATGGTCGGTTTGCTTGAGTTGGGCGATCGCACTTTCCACTTTTTCCGGTGTTGCACTATCAGGATCTACTAGGTGCCAGATTTTGTGCTGGTTAATCCCCTGACAAACAGGATAATCTTCAGGATTAACCCCCGCCGCTTCAATTATCTCCAAATATTCAGTGCCGTTTAAACCAACAACGCCGGATTTCCCCCCGCCTTGTTCGCGGTTTTCGTGCCAAGCTTTGACAAAAGCGCTGGGAAATTCATTCATCATGACGCCGCCATTTTCGCCATCGGCAATCTGAGTAACTAAAGAAGGAACTGTGACACTGCCAATTTGCTGTTTATTGCGTCCTTTCGCTTCGTAATACGGCTGCATTTGACCTACCAATTTCGTATCCGAACCTTGGGTTTTAATCAAAGCAGTGATGCTGATTTTTTCCCCGCGAGAATTGCGAGCAACTAAACGGTTTGGAATATATTTTTGGTCTTGCGACAATCCCGAACCGTCTAGATTTTCTACAGAATGTTCTTGCACCATCAGCCAGCGGTAGCCGCATTCTTTCAAAGCTTTGATGTATTCGTAAAGTGTATCAGGGTGATTGGGAAAGTGCATTTCCGGGGGCGAAAAACCTTTAACGCGCTTCAGGGCATCCAAGCCAAAAATGGCCGCAAAATGATGTTGCCATGCTTGAATTTGGAGTTTGATGTCGGGAATGGGAGTTGAGGGGATGACGGCGTGACTCCACATTGTCCCCAGCCATTCTACGTGAGGTTGATATTGAGGATCGCAGGTAATCCGCTTGAGATTATCAAAGATATCGTCGCGTCCCATTTGGCGCAATCCCCACAATAAGTTGCCCGAATAGTCGAGCATAATTCGCGGGTTGCAACCTTCAGCAATCAGTTGGGGAATAAATTCTCCCATGCGGGAATAGCACCAAGCAAAGACTCCGGCGTTGTGGTTGTCTCCTTGGTTGGGATGTTCAAACATATGCTGGAGATTGCAGATCAGTTCGCCGTTTGCACCTGCAGGAATTGTCGGTTGGTGCATATGGAGGGCGCAGGCGAATCCGGCTTGAATGTTTTCCAGGCGCAGATTTGTGGTAGATAGAAAGATTGGTTCGTTGCTATTGGCGGCGGCCTTAATTTCTGCTTCGGAGCCACAAATATTGGGTAATCCTGAGTTGATTTCTTGTAAAATCGGTAAATTGGGAGATTGTGCGATCGCAGGCATAAATTTTTCTCAACAATTGTGGAGGGGCGCTGTCTGCTATTGCTAATATAGCTAGATAATTTAACAGTAGCAGAGGATGTCTGCAAGAGAGAAATTTCACCGGATAAGTCCGGGATCGCGACAGCCCCAAATCACGGGTCAAATGTTTAACACATTTCAAGTAAATAGGCGAGGTAAATTATGAAATACGAAATCAAGGTTTTGGAACCGACGGATTTGTGGTACATCCAAAATAATATCAATCCAGAAACCAACAAGTTTTATCATCCCACTAAGAATATTCCCCTCGTTCAGCAAGCGGAAATTAACTTGAACAATTCGGGAGTGATAATTCAAAAAGGTGCGCTGCATTGGTGTATGGGGAAATTGACTTCCGGTGTTTATAAAACGGATAACCGTTTAAAAGATATGTGGGTATCTTTGACAACGGAAATGGACTACAACGCTCCCGTATATCAAGGGACTGGTACGGTGAAATTGGAACCGAGACAAAAAGGGCATTTTCTGCATTATACGCAGATCGAGCTTTCGGATGCGGAGCAGTGGGAGTTTGATGACGGTATATTTCAGTTTTGTTCGGACAATGTAGTTATCGGTGCTAAAAAACTGAAATTCCGACAAGTGGCTGCTTCTAATGACGGTAGGTGGAGAATTGCTGTTACAGCTTTGCGCGAGCAAAAAGCTACTGTTTTAGCAGCTACAAATTCACCGGGTAAGATTGTCGAACTCAAACAAGGTGAAACTTTGATAGCTGATTGCGATTTGGTTAAAGGATATACCAAGGGGATTGAAGAAGATTATCGAAAATTAGGTCATTTTGGGAAAGGGGGTGGAGAGGGTTATGTTTGGTATTATCAGGGGAAAGGTAAATTATTAGTATGTGAAAATGATGCTATGGGTTTGGGTTGAGTTGTTTCATTTTTAAAGTAGAGGTTGCTGGAGCAGGGAGCGCGGAATTTTATTGGGCAAATATACTAAAAAAATTCCGCGAAACTATAGACGCTAGCATAAAAAATCTGGCAAGATTATTTTCAGGGTGCAGTTGGATCGAACTGAGATTTTACACCTCTACTTGGCGGATATTTTATGAATGTAACAAAACTGCTCCTACAGCAGGCAACGCTTAATGTGCTTGTTGCTTTAACAATGGTTCAACCTGGATTGGCAGCGATGCTCGCTGATTCATCATCGGGGGAACCGAATTTGCTGCCACAGGTACTCGCCTACGATCCGCCCGCGCGCGGCGCACCGGGCGATCGCAAAGACGCAGGCAGCCGCGATCCTCACAACTTTTTAGCTTTGATTCCCGCTACAAATATAGGGTTGACAGCGATCGCACATCCGACTTTTTGGCTATACTTGCCGGCTTCATTGCCCGATAACATTCCCTTTGAGTTTGTGCTGCGGGACGAACAGGAAGAGGTAGTTTTACGAACAGTTTTTGAGCTAGAAAAAGCAGCGGGAATTGCGAGTTTTTCCTTGCCGGAAAATTCACCTCCTCTGGAAATTGGCAAGAAGTATCAATGGTGCCTTTTGTGCGGGAATATCTCCCGCCACGGGTGGGTTGAGCGGGTGGCAATGAAACCAGAAATTTTGGCTCAGCTAGAAACAGCATCTCTAAGGGAGCGCGTTTTTCTGCTTGCTAAACACGGTTTGTGGTACGAAACTCTCACAGAATTAGTTGCACTGCGCGGCAAACTGTTGAGCCAATTACAGGCAGCTACTTCTTTAGAGGAGAGGCTGCTAATTTATGCTGAAAATGACTTGCGGTATGAAGCGCTAGCAGAGCTATCTGGATTTGAGAAAATATCTTCTCTGGCGACTTTGGATGCTGACTGGGAGGCTTTATTGCAGCATCCGTTTGTCCGCTTGCACGGGATAGTTTCACCACTTTAACAGGCAAGATGCCTGTTCCACAAAGAGTAAGTTTTTTTGTGAGCCTTTTCTTAGCCCGCCCATCAGGAACAGGCAAGATGCCTGTTCCACAAAAAAGAAGTCAACTAAGCGATGAAATACCCGATATTAAGCGTCTACAATACTTTCAATACAGAGCCGATCGCCCGTTGGTCATTTGATGAAGCAGGCAACATAGCGAGCGATCGCCCGGAACTCCCTCCGGCACGCCTAATTGACAGCGTTTGCCGTGCTGTTGAGCCACTAAAAAATGGGCCACAGCAAAGCCTGCTGCTGACTGGAGGTTGCGTTACTTTCCCACTCACTCCTTTGCTGGAGGTAGGCAAAGAAGACTTTTCTGTTTGTGCGTGGATTCGGACGGGTGATTTCGGTATTGCCAAGATTATCGATCACCGGATTCAAAATTCTGGCCCTTTACGGGGCTGGTCTTTCTTTATTTATAACAGCAAAATTAACCTTCAAATAGCGGATGACAGGAGTTGGATAAACTATTATCACAAAAGCCGAGAAAAAGATCTTCCGTCTTTGCCAGTTGTCAACGATAGCGAATGGCATCACGTTGCTGTTGTTGTGGATCGCGATCGAGCGGATGGAGGGCGCTGGTATGTGGATGGCAAGGAAGTCGGTTGGCGGTTCAACCCAACATATCAAGAGGGTTCCCTCAGCCATAGTATTCCCTTAACTATTGGCAGGCGATCGGACGATTTAGGAGGCATTTTTCTGGGCAATATTGGAGATATTCGGCTCTACAAACAGGCGCTGTCTGCAGGAGATGTGCAGTTGATTTACCGATCGATTCAGTCTCCTGTTAGTAATAAAATTGTTGTTGCAGATAAAATGAGGAAAATACCAGCAAGACTGCCCCGCGAGAAAGATTCCTTCCGGCAAGTGCTATATAGTTCCCTGGAAAGATACTCGCAGGCGCTCGAATACTATCAGCAGTCGCTAAATATTCATAGAGACACTGGCAACTGTTACGGAGAAGCGAAATCTCTGAACAACCTAGGCAATTTTTACACGTTGCGCGGGGACTACTCGCAAGCAATTGACTATCACCAGCAGTCGCTACATATTCAGCGAGACATCGGCAACCGCGGTGGAGAAGTTGCTTCTCTAAGTGCTTTGGGCAATATTTACGATGCCCTGGGGGAATACTTGCAAGCAATTGAGTGTCACCAGCAGTGCCTAAAGATTCAGCGGGAAACCGGCAACCGTCACGGAGAAGCTACTTCCTGGGGCGATTTGGGGAGTGCATATCATGCCATCGGGGAATACCAGCAGGCGAGCGAGTGCCAGCAGCAGTCCCTAGAAATGGCGCGAAAACTCAATTCTTGGAATAGAGAAGCGAACTCGTTGAACGTTTTGGGCAATACATACGTTTCCCTGGGGCAATATCAACGGGCGATCGAATACTCTCAAGAGTCCCTGACTCTTGCACAGAAAGTCAACAACCGTTATGGGGAAGCGAATTCCTTGGTGACTCTGGGCAATGCTTACAGTAATTTGGGGAATTACTTGCGGGCGATCGAATACTACCAGCAGTCTTTAGATATTCAGAAGGAAATCGGCGATCGCTCTGGGCAAGCGACTTCCTGGCGAAATCTTGGCAATGCTTACCGCTGTTTGGGGCAGTGCCAACGGGCGATAGAATACAGCCAGCAGAGTTTAGAAATCGCGCGATCGATCGGCGAAAGGGCGTCAGAAGGGGCAATTCTCAACAATTTAGGACTGGCTTTCTTTGACTCAGGACAGTTTACAGAAGCTGAAACTGTCCTTCGTAATGCGATTCAAATTTGGGAATCGCTTCGAGGAAGATTGGGCAAAAACGATAACTTTAAAGTATCTATTTTTGAAACCCAAGCCGCAACTTACCGCCACCTGGAAAAAGCCCTGATCGCCCAGTCAAAAACAGAACAAGCGCTGGAAATTTCCGAGCGGGGGCGGGCGCGGGCTTTTGTGGAGTTACTGACTGCTCGGTTATCTGCTAATTCAGAGACCATACCCAATATTAAGCCGCCTACGATCGAGCAAATTAAACAAATTGCTAAACCACAAAATGCAACTTTTGTCGAATATTCGATTTCTTTTTTAGAAGAACTTTTTATTTGGGTAATTCAGCCGACGGGCGAAATTGCATTTCGCCAAGTTGACCTCAACTATCAACATACTCCGCTCAAAGACTTGGTTTCCGACTCTCGCGAGGCGATAGGCATCAGGAATCGCGACTTCAATCCCACTCTAAAAATTGACCCAGGCGATTTAGTTAAACTCCACGACGATGCCCCTAATTGGGAACCTTGGCAAGTCATATCTGTTGATGAAACACACAGCATTCTCTCGCTCTGGCAATCCTCTTGGCCCGAAGGATTGACTATTCCCAGACCTGCAATTGATGTAACAGCAAAAGTGCAATCAAGTCGCACAAATTACCCCCGATTGCAAAAACTCCACCAACTGTTAATCGAACCGATTGCCGATTTGTTGCCGACAGATCCAGAAGCCCGGATTATCTTTATTCCTCAAGGCGAACTGTTTTTCGTTCCCTTTCCGGCATTGCAAGATGCTGCTGGAAAATTCTTAATTGAAAAACATACTATTCTGACTGCTCCTTCGATTCAAATTCTGGAATTAACCCGCCAAAAACGGCAAGAGATTTCCGATTTAGCTTGGGACATTCTAATAGTAGGAAATCCGACTATGCCCGAAGTTTCTCTTGTAGCGGGAAAACCCCCGCAGCAGTTATCTGCTTTGCCGCATTCAGAAACCGAAGCTAACGCGATCGCCCAATTGTTCCAAACTCAAGCCCTGACTGGCAAATCCGCTACCAAAGCTGCTGTACTTCAGCGCTTGCCAAACGCCCGCATCGTCCATTTTGCCACCCACGGATTGCTCGATAACATTCGCGGCCTCGGCAGTGCGATCGCCCTTGCACCCGATCGCACCCATAGCGGTTTGCTCACGGCTGAGGAAATTTTGGATCTGCACCTCAACGCGGATCTGGTAGTTTTGAGCGCGTGCAATACCGGCATGGGGCGGATTACCGGCGACGGCGTTATCGGTTTGTCTCGCGCTTTAATTTCGGCTGGTACGCCCAGTGTCATTGTGTCTTTGTGGGCGGTGCCGGATGCTCCTACAGCCGATTTGATGGTGAAATTTTATCAAAATCTCGATCGAACAGGCAACAAAGCTCAAGCCCTGCGAAACGCAATGCTGGAGACAATGCAGCAGCATCCAAATCCCAGAGATTGGGCTGCTTTCACGCTCATCGGCGAAACATAATTGATGAAATTTTGTAAAAAATTGCCAAAACTGCGAAAAAATTAGTTTTTTCGCTGAAAGCTCCACAGAAACTCGATCGCGCCAGGAGCGATAAGTCATGTGTCGATTTAATTTCTTCAAAAAAGTCACGCTTGCGATTGAAATCCGGGCAACCACGGAGGGATTGCCCCTACTGCACAAACTTTAGTCCACTCCTAGCGGACTAAACAATAAAGACTGTTTTCATACACTTGCTCGCTTTCCAAACTTTGCACCCTTAACAATAAAGTCAAAAATTATGACAATATCTGCCGATCGAAAAGCCAAAATTCTGGTTGTAGAAGACGACGACGCTATCCGCACTCTCATCTACCGCTTTCTGAATCAAACATATCAAGTACAATTTGCCGCCGACGGCCAAACGGCTCTCGAAATTTTTGAAGAATTTAACCCACTCCTTGTCATTTTGGATTGGAATTTGCCCGATACTACTGGCTATAAACTTTGTCAAGAAATGCAGAAGCGCACTAATGTTTTAGTCGCGATTCTCAGCAGCCGCACCGCCCAAGAAGATCGAATTAAAATCATGAAGGCAGGGGCAGATGATTTTATCTGCAAACCCTTCTGTCTTGAAGAATTGGCAGTTAGAGTAGAAGTCTTGTTGAGGCGGGCGAGATCCGTCACTCCGCCCAACCTTGTCTTCGGTCAATTAGCGATCGATGTAGTGGGTAGGGAGGTGAGATTGAAGGAGCAACTTCTAACGCTGACAGCCTTAGAATTTGAAATATTGTGTTTTTTGGCAACTCATTCAGGTAAAGCTTGTAGCCGCCAACAGCTAATCGAAAAAGTTTGGGGGTGGAAATCCAATTATGGATCAGAAGAGCGAGTGGTGGACGTGCATATCGGCCAAATTCGCAGGAAAATGGCTAAAGTTGATGCCGCTGTTCCGAATTTTATTCAAACTGTTCGGGGATACGGTTATACTTTCGCTCCGATCGCTCGCAGGGACAGGGTAGTTGGTAATTGAACAATCATCATAATTATGACTGGTTCCTAGGTAGAGTGCGCGAACCAGTTAATTTACTATTGTCCCATCCCCTACTCGCGTTTTTAAAGAGAGTAGGGGTTGAGTAGGGGGCAAGCTAAGGGGGCATCTACGGGGAAAGAAAACACGCTTTATAGGAGATCGAGGGGCTAATAAAAAGACAGCATACTTACTCGATTTTCTAAAGTTTGAACCATTAACAAGAGAGTCAAAATTTATGACGATATCTATTGAGCAAAATTCCCAAATTCTGGTTGTAGAGAATGACGCCCCCGTCCGTAATTTCATCGACGGCTATCTGAATCAGACATATCAAGTACAATCTGCAGCAGACGGAAAAACAGCTTTAGAAATCTTTGAGGAATTCAACCCAGTCCTCGTAATCTTGGATGGGAATTTGCCAGATAAGATCGGCGTTAAAATTTGCGAAGAAATGCAGACACGGAAGAATGTTTTTTTACTCGTGATTTTCAGCAGCGTTACAGGCGAAGAAGATCGAATTAAAATCATCAAAGCAGGTGTTGATGATTTTATCGGGCAACCGTTCAGTCTTGAGGACTTGGCAGTCAGAATAGAAACCTTGTTGAGGGGTGTGAAAACAGTCACTCCGCGCAATCTTGTCTTTGGTGAACTCGGGATAGATTTAATGAGTAGGGAGGTGAGATTGAAAGAGAAAACTTTAGCTTTGACGGTCTTAGAATTTCAACTCTTGTATTTTTTGGCAACTTATCCAGGTAAAGCTTGGAGTCGCCAACAGCTAATCGAAAAAGTTTGGGGATGGAAATGCAATGACGCACGAGACGAGCAAGTGGTGGACGTGTATATCCGTCTGATTCGCAGGAAACTGGCTAAAGTCGATTCGGCTGTTCCGAATTTTATTCAAGCTACTCACGGATACGGTTACACTTTCGCTCCGATCGATCGCAATAACAAGGTAAGTAGGTAAGCGGGATTAAACACAGCTATGTAAGAGTATGTAAACAGGGCTAACTTAGCCACCCTTAGGCCATTTGGATATTTTACAATCGTTTACATAATTGTGTTTTACAGCGCCTACCTACTTAGCCTCATTTTTGGAATAAAAGGATGAGATAAATGAAAATAATCCAGCAAACAGCAAGTGAATTAATAATTCAGACTCAAAGCATATTTGATTTTTGGCTCCCTAGTTGTTTATTCATGGCAGTTGGAGTGATATCGCTGACTTTTGACTATCATGCAGCAACCCTGAGCTGCCAGCGATTGCAGGCAAAACAAGGAAATTGCCAGATTGTGCGATCGAATTTACTGGGGTCGAACATCAAAGAAATTGAGCTTGCTTCTTTGCGGGGAGCTAAAGTTGAAAGATGCGGCTATAAAACCAGAGTTGTACTTTTGACTTCTGTTGGCAATGTTCCTTTCACTGCTAACTCCACTAATTGGGGAACCCAAGACGCTGTGGCTTCTGACATCAATTTTTTTGTTAAAAATGCCAAAGATCGCTTGCTGCGCTTAAGCCAAGACGATCGCTGGTTGGGATGGACAGGAGGCATATTTTTGCTCGCAGGAATCGCAGCGATCGTCTTGAGAAATAATGAAACTTACAGCTTCGATGAAACTTTAAACACCTTGACTGTTAAACAGCGGGGCTTGTTGGCACGTAAAGTAATGGAATACTCTCTGTGCGATATTTATGGCGTGGAAGTTGATCGAACAAAAGATCGGGATCATGACATTTGGTACGAAGTTAGACTGTTAGTTTGTGGAGGCTCTCGCATCTGCCTACCCCGCACGATGAACCCATACCAGCAAGCAAAAATCGCTAAAGCGATTAACAACTATAGCAATCCTAAATGATTTTCTATATTTATAAACAATCCTAAATAATTTTCTGTGTGTAAGTATATTGACGTA
>NZ_JAUBQX010000112.1:0-2425 GCF_036701505.1 Microcoleus sp. Pol11C2 | reverse complement strand
GGTTAGAGTCGATATGGGCATTACTACCCCTACCTCTCCTTCAGAACGGAACGTGAAACTTTCGCTTCATTCCGCTCCTTGATATCTTCATCCTTTTTTAAGGATACAATTCAAAACGGATTACTATAATAGTCCATGTGAAGGGAACCATCATTTTCCGTTTTTGTGTCGTGACAGTGTTTGTGCAAAAGTTGGAGGTTTTTGTACTCATCCTTACCGCCTAGAGAGCGAGGTTGGATATGGTCAACTTCTACAATGTCTGTAGGTGTAAAGTACAGACCACAGTGAGTACATTTACCTTTTTGTTTCTTAAGAAGTGTTGCCACTCTTGTTGGTGTTTCAGGGTATACTCCACGCCTAGAACTCCAGTAAATCCAGTCACCGTCATAAGGCGTTGAATTACCCTTTACCTTGACGTGCCTTATAATAGGCGTTGCAGAGTGCAGGGTTAACTCTAAACCTTCTTCTGTGCTGAAACACCAATTTCTGTCGCCTACTGTTCGCCAGTATTTGTCTTTATTGATGTTACCTTTTCCCCGTCTTCTAGCCCAAGCCCGTAACTTGTCGTAGGTAAGATGGTCTACCCTTGAAAAGGTTTCCTTACTTACTACTGTTGAGTAATAGTTTGACCATCCCCTAATAATTGGATTCAGCCGACTAATTAAAGCAGCTTGGGGGGAGTTTTTATGGGTGTCTATTACTTCTTCAATATTCGCAAGATGGGCTTTGATTTTTGGCTTGGATGGGGTGACTAATGTTTTAAAACCAAGCGGTATTCCTTTTGTACTTTTGGCACTTCGGTAGTTACCTACCTTATGTTGTTGTATGTGGAATCCTAAGAACTCAAACCCAACATTTCCATTGTATTCATTGAGGGTGTGGGTTAATTTTGTTTTACTTGGCTTCAATTCTAAGTCATAATCACTTAACCATTCTGCAATTATCTTTTGACAGGCTATTATTACTTCAATGTCTTTGTGAATAATCACAAAATCATCGGCGTATCGGATTAAACTAATTTCTTTTCGTTGGTTAATAGATTTTCCTACGAATTGTTTAACCCGTTCTTCCATTCCGTGTAAGGCAATGTTAGCTAGTAGTGGGGAAATAACCCCTCCCTGTGGCGTACCTTCTGTGGTCGGGAAAATTTCACCTTGGTCTAATACCCCACTTTTAAGCCACGACTTAATTTGTTTTCTCAGTCGCGGATAGGTATTGATTTTGTCAAGTAATGCTTTGTGATTAATGCGGTCAAAGCATTTGGCAATATCAGCATCTAGCACGTATTTGGCTTTGTTATTGATATTGACAAATATGGCTCCTATCGCATCGTGACATGACCTACCTGGTCTAAAACCATACGAGTTTGGCTCAAAACGAGCTTCCCATTCTGGCTCAAGGGCTGATTTTACAACTGCTTGTAAGGCGCGGTCGTACATTGTGGGTATGCCTAATGGTCTTGACTCATTGGTTCCTGGTTTTGGTATCATTACCCGACGTGTCGGTTGTGATTTTCCAGTTGCCTTGAGTTGGCTTACTAGCTTGGCTCGCTGTTTCGGAGATAATAGTTTAATACCATCTACACCTGCTGTACGTTTGCCAGTATTATCTTGCGTGACCCGTCGTACCGCTAGAACCTTATTAGACCATGAATTAATCAAGGTCTTTTGAAGCTTCCGAACTGCTTTAACATCACCACGCTCACTTGCTCGATAGATACGTTTTTGCAACTTGAATGTCAATCTTTCGGCTTTTCGCCAATTGATTTGATTCCATTCCACCGTCGGGTTGTCCCGCGTTTTAGACTTATTCATTGCTACTAGGTTCCTATCCTTGAAGTTACCGTGTATCCGTCTGCATATCCCTGTCATTACAACCGGGCATTGGCTTCTGATACAATCCCTCTCTCGCATATCATTCGTTAGCTACTTACTGGTAATCGAACTGATTCCAGAGATATACGAGAGTTACTTCGTTCCAAATACACATTGGTTTAGTTTTTAGTGTGATGCTCTCCACCGGGTTTATGGGCGGTGCTTATAGGTCGAAGTTCTAATCGCCTATGCCCTATCCTTGCCTTTTGGCTTGGTCTTAATCAGTTTTTACCGTGTTTTTCAACGGGTTTACCCTTGATTCAGCCGTTAGACCATCTCAATTAACGGTGGTTCGGACACATCTTTGCTTTCGCTACACATGAACTTTTGCTCGACAGTTACCAGTTTCGGCTACCAGTAGTCTGCTTTTTATCCCCGCTTTACCCTATTAGTTGCTACTTAATAGGATAGGGGATATGCTTTTACCGCTGCACTTGCGGACTGGGACTAAGGATAACCTGCACCCAGATGTGTATTTAGTTGTTATGGCTTTGTGAACCATACTAGCCGTCCCTGAGTATTTTTACTCACTTAGGCTAAACGAATCGCAC
>NZ_JAUBQX010000051.1:0-42477 GCF_036701505.1 Microcoleus sp. Pol11C2 | reverse complement strand
GTTAAGTGGAAGTCCTGAGAGGGATGAAGCTGAGGCGTACTAATAGACCGAGGGCTTGACCTCTTTTTCTACATGGTGATTGATGACTTAACTCTATGCAGTCTTCAGGGTTTTTCTCCCTGATAACTTTTCGCTAGTGTCCCCAGACGCAGTGACACCACTGCGATACTATCCTCAGCTCGCTTGTTAAACGCTGCGGTGGCGAAGATATTTTGTCCTTCACTGCAGATCCAAAATAGCTCAATGCCTGGGATTATATTTGACATTACAAAGCCTCTTTCTGATCTTCAGATAGGGGCTTTGTTGTTTTTGCTGATTAAGTTGCCATACCTGTTAAACTAATTTCGATCGCCCTCAAAACGATTTGATGCTATGTGGGACAAAATTGCCGCGCATATCTGTGAAACAACCGGAGAAACATTTTCTCTCGACCATCGGCGTTCTGTCAGCGGGGGCTGCATAAATCAAGGCTATTATATCAGCAGCAGTTGCAGCGCTTACTTCGCGAAAATCAATCAAGCTTCCCAAGTCGCGATGTTTGAAGCTGAAGCGCGGGGTTTGCAGCAAATGGGGGAAACCCAGACTATTCGAGTACCTGAGCCGATTTGCTGGGGAACTGAGGGGAACTCAGCTTATATTGTGCTGGAATGGCTGGATTTGGGAAGTCGCGGTGGCGATCGAGCTTGGGAAGAAATGGGGCGAGAACTCGCCGAAATGCACAAATACACCCCCCGCAACCCCCCCTTGCTAAGGGGGAGAAAAGAGCTTAATTCGGGCTTGTGGAGGGGAGTTTTTGGGTGGGATATTAATAATACGATCGGCTCAACTATACAAATTAATAATTGGACGGCAAATTGGGCCGAATTTTGGGCAGAACATCGGATTGGTTATCAGTTAAAACTGGCTAGGCGTCGGGGCGGTCATTTTCCACAAGGGGAACGTTTATTAGAGATGATTCCTGAATTGTTAGCTGGTTATGAACCTCAACCCTCGCTAGTTCACGGGGATTTGTGGGGGGGAAATGCGGGGGTGACATCTGCGGGGGAACCGGTGATTTTTGACCCAGCGGCATATTTTGGAGATAGAGAAGTTGATATTGCGATGACTGAGCTATTTGGTGGATTTCCGGGGCAGTTTTACCGGGGATATAATCAGGTTTGGCCTTTGGATTCAGGGTATGAAGAACGCAAAACTCTTTATAATCTGTATCACATTTTAAATCATTTTAATTTGTTTGGTGGGAGTTACGAGTCCCAGGCGAATCAAATGATTAATCGAATTTTGGGTTAGTTAAGAATCAGATTCTTTTTTAACCGCAGATGCACGCAGATAAACGCGGATTTAAGGTTTATCTGCGAGGGTTACAAGTTTATTTTTGCTTAGCAGCAGCTTTTTTCTTGGCCTCTTTTTCTGCTTTTTTAGCTGCTTTTTCTGCTTCAAGTTTGGCTAACTTAGCTAGCTCTTTTTCCTCAGCAATTTTATCCAGATAGTAGTGGTAATCTCCCAAATAAGGGCGAAACTCTCCGTCCCGAATCTCGACTATTTTGTTAGCAACTTGGGAGATGAAATAGCGATCGTGTGAAACGATAATTACCGTACCGTCATAATTCTGAATCGCTTCTTCCATCATCTCTTTCGCCGGAATGTCGAGGTGATTTGTCGGTTCGTCCAAAATTAGCAAATTCACGGGAGTCAACAGCATTTTTGCCAAAGCGAGGCGGGCTTTTTCGCCGCCGCTTAAAGCGCCAACCTGTTTGAATACTGTTTCACCGGTAAACAAGAACCGCCCCAATAAAGTCCGAACTTCTTCATTTTTCCAGTCCGGTACTTCGTCGTGAATGGTTTCCATCACGCTTTTATTCAAATCTAAGGCTTCTGCCTGATTCTGTTCAAAGTAACCGGGGATGACGTTGTGGCCTCCCAATTTGACCGTACCTTCGGTCGGCTTTTCTAAACCCATGATCAGGCGCAGCAGGGTTGATTTGCCCGCGCCGTTGGGGCCGAGAAAGGCTATACGATCACCCCTTTCAATTAATAAGTCGGCTCCCAAGAATAGGATTTTTTCGCCGTAGGTGTGCACCAAATCTTGAATTATTGCTACTTCGCGACCGCTGCGGGGTGCGGGAGGAAAGCGAAAATGCAAAGTTTTTAATCCGCCGGTGGGCGCTTCGATGCGTTCGATTTTGTCTAACTGTTTCTCGCGGCTTTTGGCTTGGGTGCTGCGAGTGGCGCTGGCGCGGAATTTTTCTACGAATGCTTGCTGTTTTTCGAGTTCTTTTTGCTGACTTTCGTAAGCGCTGAGTTGGGCTTCCCTGGCTTCTGCTTTTTGCAGCAGGTAGGATGAGTAGTTGCCAAGGTAGGTGCTGGAAACACCGCGTTCGGTTTCGACGATTTGAGTGCAGAGCCGATCGAGAAATTCTCGGTCATGGGATACGATTACCATTGGGGTTGTCAGCCCTTTGAGGTAGACTTCCAGCCATTCGATCGTTTCTAAGTCGAGGTGGTTGGTAGGTTCGTCTAGCAGCAGGATGTCGGGTTTTTGGAGGAGAATTTTGCCCAAACTCATCCGCATTTGCCAGCCACCGCTGAAGGCGCTGACTAATCGATCGCCATCTTCGGGTTCAAATCCGATTTCGGGCAGAATTTTCTCGATTTGGGCTTCTAAACCGTAGCCGTTTAAGCCTTCAAATTGCCGTTGCAGCCGATCCATTTTGTGGATCAGTTCGTCGAGATTTTCTGGGGAGGAGTTTTCCAAGTCTCGATGGACTTGCATTAGGGATTCATGGACTTCGTTGGCTTCGCTGAAGGCACGCCAAAATTCTTCTTTGACGGTGCGAGTCGGATCTACTTCAAATTCTTGAGAGAGGTAGGCGATGTGCAAGCTGGCGGGGCGAATAACTTCGCCGGCGGTGGGTTCGATTTCGCCGGCGATGATTTTGAGTTGCGTGGATTTACCGGCACCGTTAACGCCGACTAAGCCGATGCGATCGCCCGGTTTGACTTCCCAGGTGACATCTTTGAGTACGACGCCTGTGGGGTAAATTTTACTGATGTGTTCGAGTCGCAGCATTGTTGTGGGGACTGGGGAAGGGCAGGTTTAGCGGCGGATGGGATGCCGGCGCTGAGGTCGAGTTAATCTTAACAAATTTTAATTATATTTAGCGTATTGCCAGATTTTGATTTGGTAGGAGTGACGCGAAGAAACCGGGTTTCTATGAAAAATCGCAGATTCTCAGCTAGAGAGATACGAAGAAACCCGCTTTCTAGCCTCAATGTGGGTTCAGGACTATTGGGGTGGGGCGATCGCTGCCGATCCTACGAGTCAATAAACTTGTCAATAATCCGTTATCTTTTTCGTTGTTCAGCAGCCTCAATGCTCTTAGAATCAAAATTTCAGAGGTGTTCTCACCCCCTCAGTGCGTTTCGTAAAGCTGAGTTTTGCTAAGATTTAATAAATAAGCTAAAAAGCAAGCAGGTAGCCATGACAGCCACCCTGATTCAAAACCCCACAACCGAGAGTTGTGCTGAAAAATATTAGTTGACAGACTTACGAATCTCTGGTAAACGAGTTAGCCCAACAACGGGGAATTCGTTTGACTTACGATCGCGCAACATTAGAAATTATGACTCCATGAGCACCCCATGAGGGGAACCAAAAAATCTTAGGACGCTTTGTAGAAACAGTAACCGAAGAATTAAATGTAGAAAATTTGGAGTTGCTGATTTACGGTATCAAAAGCTAAATATGACCCTCATATAAACCAGTATCCACAAAGCTTTTTGATTTTAAAGTAATTTTTTTAATACCCTGAGTAAGCAACGCCAGATTTACCTAATCAACCAAAGCTTGCCGCTGAGCCTCCAACAATTCCTGAATCCCGATTTCTGCCACATCCAAAATTTGATTTAACTGACTGCGACTAAAACTTCCCTCTTCCGCAGTTCCCTGAACTTCGATGATGTTTAAATCTCCATTCATTACCACATTACAATCAATTTCAGCCGCCACATCTTCCAGATAATTCAAATCTAAAAACGGCTCTCCTTCCAAAAGTCCCACAGACACAGCCGCTACTTGGCGAATCATGGGCGATCGCACCAAATCACCTTTTTGCACCAACTTGTTTAAAGCATCAGCCACAGCCACAAACCCGCCAGTAATTGAAGTTGTGCGAGTCCCCGCATCCGCTTGCAAAACATCCGCATCCACAAGTATCGTGCGTTCCCCCAATAGTTGCATATCCAAGCACGATCGCAAACTGCGCCCAATCAACCGCTGAATCTCTTGAGTCCGTCCCGATAATTTCATAAATTCCCGCTCTTGTCGCTGCGGCGTAGAACCAGGCAACATTCGGTATTCCGCTGTTAGCCAACCTTGTCCGGTATTCTCCAGAAATCTCGGCACTCCCGGCTTGATTGTAACGCTGCAAAGTACCTGAGTATCGCCACTTTTTGCTAGCACGGAACCGCTAGCAAATTTGGTAAACTGTCGATCGAAACTAATCGGACGAATTTGATTTGGTTGTCTGCCATCGGGACGTTGGAAAGACATAATATTTAGGTGATTGGTAATGGTTATTGGGATTTAAAAATTGGAATTTATCAGGAATTATCGGCTTTTTTTGATTCGTTAAATATACAGTCATTCAATATAAAATATAAAATGGTATGACTATTTCCCCTTAGCCTCGATTAATTTGAGAATATCCTGCTGGACTTGTTGTGGGGAGCGATCGCCATCCACAGTTAACAGTTTGTTGCGGTATTCGTAATACTCTAAAAGAGGAATAGTGCCTTCGTGGAACAAATCGAGGCGACGCTGTAAAATTTCAGGGTGGTCATCCGATCGATCGCGCTCGATCGACCTGCTCAGCAAAACCTCGATCGGCACTTTCAACAAAATCGCCCAATCTAGCTGCTGAGCCAAATCGTCCAGCAAAAAATCCAACTCCTCAGCTTGAAAAGCCGTTCGCGGATAGCCCTCCAACACCCAGCCATTAAAGACATCCCACAGCAGCAGTCGGCGGCGAAAGAATTCAATCATAGTTGCGTCGGGAACTAATTCCCCTCTTTCGACATAAGACGCCGCCAGCTTGCCTAAATCTGTGTCTTCTGCGATCGCCTCCCGTAGAATGTCCCCCACAGCAAGCAAAGGAAGGCTCAAATTGCTGCACAGTAGTTCAGCCTGAGTTCCCTTTCCCGCTCCTGGCCCTCCCAGAATCACCACTTTCACAGTCCCTGCTCCTAGTGCCGCGACATTCAAAATTTTACGCGATGTGTGTACCTTTTCTGAAAAGCCCTGGACGCAGCGAGACTTTCATCACCTTGGTTTTTCACCCTATAACTGTATAAATGTCAAGCTCCACGCCGTATTTTCCTAAAAAACCCCGTTTCTGTGTAAGTGCTAATTGAGTTCAAAAATCGCACAAACGACTGCGAATGCCACTGCAGCTAGCTTTTGACAACTTATATATCTAGTGTTCGATCCGATGTGCACTCGGCCTCGTACACTATATATTGTCAAGCAGGCTTCAGCCGCGCCAAGGTCGGAGCTGCACTCAAGACTTAGTTGCTGATTAAATATTGCCCTATGGTTGCTCAGTTACAAACCCCTAAACTAAATTTAAACCACAGCTTGCCCTACACAGTTCAAGGGCTGGTGCAAGTCTTTACAGGCCCGCACCGCTGCTTTTTTACCAGTGTCATGGCTCAAGCCCTCAGAATTGCAGGACATGGAGCTCCCGTGCTAGCTGTGCAGTTCCTCAAAGGGGGAATTAATCAAGGGCATCAGCAGCCGGTGCGGCTGGGGCAAAATTTAGATTGGGTGCGCTGCGATTTGTCACGCTGCATTGAGAATGCTGATTTAGATGAGCTGGAGACGCGATCGATCGAACAATTGTGGCAGTATGTTCAAAATGCGGTGCGCGAAGGTCGTTATTCCTTAGTTATTCTCGATGAATTGAGTTTAGCGGTTAATTTGGGCTTGATTCCCGAAGCCGAAGTGGTGGCATTGATTGACAACAAGCCGCATCATTTGGATATGATTTTTACCGGGCCATCCATGCCGCAAAGAATTTTGGATGTTGCCGACCAAATTACTGAAATTCGCCGCAGTTAAGGACAATGATTCAAGTTGCGAGATCCTTTTTAGCGGTCGCATTTTTTATGTAAAAAAACAGTATCTACAAAAAGAGGCGATCGCTTAGCTCAAAGAGCGATCGCACGCCGATCAATTTAGCAGCGACATTACGATTGAACGACCGGATCGAACACAACAGTCAATCGATCCGTCGGAACCATCCGTTTGAGAATTTTCAAGTGACCGTCTGCATCAGACCAACTGCGAAACTCACCCACAACCACCTTTTCCACATTTGGAAGCGAGCGAACTATAGTCCACGGCTTGAGACGTTTTTCTTGCAACATAATAGATATATTTCCTTGGTAAATTGGAGCCAAAGCCAGTCCCCATGCTTTGCCCGGGCCCAGAACTGGCTTTTAAATTTGTAAACTTGCCCTTCTCTAAGAACATAGCACAAAAAAATAGTTTGTGATTATATCTTATTCTTCGTTTTTTTCTACCTAATTCCTACAGGAAAAATGATTAAACTCAAAACTTGTTAACTCTTTAATTCGCCACTCAAAACTATTTCATGACTAACACTTCGACTTCGCTTGGGGTGCAGCCTGACTAATAAATTTTGCCTTCTACCTTCTACCTTCCTTCTACAAATCCCGCCGCGACAGCAGAAACCAGATCCCACCCAAACCCAAAACACCGCACAAAACCCCGCCTTCCCACCCAAAAACAGTCCCCCCCGGCAAATGTCCAGGCTTTGCTTTAGAACTAAAATTCAGCTCCGAATAGTATACCCACTGGCTGTTAACCCGCCAGCCCACTCGATCGCCAAACTTCTCCCAAACTGTAGCATCATAAACACCAGGCTTTCCCCCCAACTTGAGCCACAAACCCTTTTGCACAGAAAAACCAAATCTGCGGTGACTATGCCGCACCCAAAGTTGATCGATAGTCTGCAAATCCTTAGCTGGAAACTTCCTAATATCTTCCTCGCTCAAATAACCCCGTGAATTTTGCTGCATCACCTCCAGCATTTTCGCAGAAGTTTCCTCATCAGCACCCCGCCAATTTTTAGCAGCCAGCAGCCTTGCCAAGTGAGAATAATCAATACCTTTTTCCGAATCTAAATTCACAGAAATTAGCGGAGGATCAGTCACAGGTTGAGTCGGAACTGAAGGACTAACAACAGTTGCCTGCTGCGACTTTTCCAGCACGGAGACAACAACAACAGGAGGTTTTAAAGCATCCAAAACTTCCACAGCCGATTTGTAGCGATCTTTAACATATTCCTGAATCAACTTATCCAAAACCTGACCTAAATCATCGCTAATTTGTGTTCCTTTTGGCAAAGCCTCCCTCCAAAGCCACCGGCCTTCAAGCGGATCGTAAAGGTCATCGTGAATATCCCCGTAGATATCCAGGTAAGGCATAACAGAAGTCAGCAAGCGAATGCAAGTCACCCCCAAACTATAAAGGTCGCTAGCAGGAACAGCCCTACCGTGACGCTGTTCTAGAGCCGCGTAGCCGGGAGTTCCCAACTTAGTTCCTGTTTTGGTAGGAGCAGCAGCTACTACCTGTTTAGAAACCCCAAAATCTATTAGCACTAACTTACGATCGCGAGATCGGCGGATCACATTCTCAGGCTTAATATCGCGGTGAATTACATTTCGGTCGTGAACAAACTTCAATAAAGGCAGCAAATCTAACAGCAGTTCGCAAGTTTTAATTTCGCTATAAGCACCGTACTTATCTAACTCATCCTTTAAATTATTGCCATCAATAAACTCTTGGACTAAATACAATCGCCCATCTTCCTCAAAATAAGAAATTAACTGAGGAATTTGCGGGTGCTTCAGTTCGTATAACCGCCTTGCCTCTTGTTCAAACAGTCGAACATATTTTTTAAAATGACCGGGCTTCCGCTGAAACTCTTGAGGGGGTGACAACTGTTTAATCACGCACAATTCCTCAAACTTTCCATGATTAACAGCTCGGAAAGTCCTGCCAAATCCCCCATCGCGCAGCGGTTCAGTTGCTGCATAAAGGTCTTTTAGCAGCAGCTTTGAACCACAATTAAGACAATACTTTGTGCCTGGTGGGTTCTGACGCTTGTCTCTTGGGCAATCGAGATTAAGGCAGTATGTCATATATTAAAAAAATGCGAACAAAATTATACTCAGGGTTTTATATTATTCAAGAGTCCGATCGCGAGCTGGTTTTTGTAGAGGCGAGACCTCGAACCTTACGGAGGCGGCAGCCACCCTCGCCATCAGAGGGGGCGCTCTCACCAGACTGCCCCTGAGCAAGTATAACTCTCTTGAGGGTTTGACCTCAAACTCGAAGTCCATATCTAACCTTAGACTCCGATCCGTGCAATACATTTGATTTAGCGGTCAAATAGCCCGTAGATCAAACAGAAATAGTAATTTATTACCAGCCGCGTGAGATCTGCAACGCCAAAAAAACTGAGGATTCCGCCTGAGATATAATTTTATTGCCAGAGAGAAGCACACTAACGGGAGCCACAGCTTCCGTCAAGTTCGATCGGCTTTAATATTTTAGCAGCATAATTTATTACCTAACCAGGCGGAATCAACAATCCAAAACTCCCCAACAACCGCACGTTAAAATAAAGACTAGCTTCCGCGATCGCAATCCGAGCGCGACCAGACAATTAGCCAGTTTTTCCTGTTTCTTTTTTTCAGCTATTACCAGTTACATCTATTTCGATCGGTCTACTTAATTAGGAACCGTCAGTGACACTAAAACTACAGCCCTCTCAAACTCCCAACTCCCGCAAAAAATTACCAAAAGTACCATGGTTCGAGCGGTTCATGGCACTGGTCGCCCTAGGAAATTTAAGCCTAGTAATATTTGACATAACTTACGTGCCCGGACGAGATTTCTACTTCCGGCAACTGCCAGTTCTCACTCAAGTATACGACCCATTTAAAGGTATTAAACCCCACCGAGACACCCAGCAATATCTGGAAACCTTAGAAGAATTAAAAATTCAAGTAGTGCAAACAGGTTTGCCTTCTCCCCAAGTAGCAGCCAAATTGCAGGAAATAAACAATCTGAGCGCGAAAATGATCGAGGAAGATCCCTTTCGAGTAGCATCAAAAAGTGGCACTTTAGAAAAAATAAAAGACCGGATGCGCGATCGCGTCCCGAATCCGCAAGACTCCGCTAAACAATCATTCCAAAGATTCTGGAGCCAAGACTATTTAAACAAACAAGGCTGGCAAAAAGAAATCAAGTGGTTTGACTCGAAAATCAAGCCATTAATCGCCACCAACTATTTCCGCGAGATTGGAGAAAACGGCGAATTCACCGATAATTTCTGGCTAATCGACCTGCCATTTATTGCCATATTCGCGATCGAATTTCTAGCCCGTACCTACTTGATCAGCCGCCGCCACCGCAGCGTCACTTGGCGATCAGCTATGCTTTGGCGATGGTACGACATCTTTCTGTTCCTCCCATTCTGGCGCCTGTTGCGAGTATTACCCGTCACAATTCGCATCCACCAAGCCAAAATGCCAGATCTCCAACCGATACGCACCCAAATCAGCCGAGGTTTCGTCGCCAACTTCGCTCAAGAATTGACCGAAGTAGTAGTAATTCAACTCATCAACCAGATGCAACAATCAATCACCACAGGCGAACTCGCTCGTCAACTATTTCAATCTCAAAAACAGCGCTATCTAGACATCAACAATATCAATGAAATAGAAGCGATCGCCACCCATCTCGTACAAATAACCGTCTACAAAGTCCTCCCCCAACTCCAGCCAGACCTAGAAGCTCTCCTCCGGTACAATATTGAAAGCTTGCTCAAACAATCCCCCGTCTATCAAGGATGGAAGCAAGTACCCGGCCTGGGAAATCTGCCCGAACAGCTAGCACAGCAATTAGTTGCAGAACTCTCCAAATTAGTCACCCTCGGCCCCCAAGATGCCTACGAAGCCTTCAAAATCGCCAGCGAAGACCCCATAAGCATTAAACTCTCAAGCCAGCTAGTCCAACATTTCGGGCAAGCTTTAGGAACCGAACTGCAACAGCAGCAAACCTGGCAAGAAATACAACTGCTGCTGTGCGACTTCCTAGAAGAGTTCAAAATCAACTACATTCAGCGGTTGAGCGAAGAAGACTTCGAGAAAATTTTAGAACAAGCCAAAGAACTGCAACGGATAGCCCCGCGTTAGGGCGTGTCATCACTCGGAAGTCCCCAAACCGTTCAGGCAAGTCTCCCCACTGGATGCCCGGGTAGCGGTACAACACCGCTTCCACGAACAACCCATTGTAAGCAGACTGTCCCACCCACATCACCTTCACGTCTGGGCAACAAATCTTTGATCCTTTCCCACTGTTAATCCCGTAGGGCATAACGGCGACTTGTCCTGCCCATAGAATTCTTCTAGTCGGGTGTATGTCTCCTTTACCTTCCTTTACATCAACTGATGACCAACCCTAGCCTCTTGGATTTGAAGAACCTTAAAATCCTTGCCAGCCATGTGTTAACCTCTAATACCAAATTCACTATTAAGCTTAGATTGTTTCCCAGAATTAAAAGAATAGCTCTAACCCTCTTCTGTGTCATAATCCCCTCTGCTCCCGCGCTCTAGTTATTTTTTTCTTCCCCAATCAGCAATTAGCAATTACCCTGCTGTAACTCCTGCAAATGAAACTTGCTGGAATTGTAAAGTTTCATTTGCGAGCGACATTCTCTACGAGAGTCATCTGCTGGGTTGTGCATCACATCTTCAGCGCGGTAGTGAGTTAGACCGCCGTTAGGTTTCTCCGCGGTCTGGCGTGTCATGTTTTTAGCGAGAAAAGTCAATTTTTTTAGACGTAGATTATATCACTTTATATGTAAGTTTGAGGAGCTTCTACTTTTTAGAGTCAATCTGTAAAGTAAAGTTAAAAACCACTACAAATAGCTCTAAACCAAGTAATCTATTAGATATGATTGCTAACTAATTTCCTAAAAGCTAAAAAATTTGACAAATGCTATGAAAAAATAAGGCGCGTCAGTATATTTAGTCAGCTCTTTTTATACCTCTCTCAGAGAAAACACGTAAGTAGCCATGCTTGTTTAAGCAAGTTACTGTTTCAAACTTTTCACTAACTATTATAGATTGCTTTTCAATATATTTCCTCAGCCTCATTTCACTCCACTCACTGAGATTTTTCCGCCAATTCGTTACCCCAGAAGTAACACCAATCAATGTCACAGACCTCTGCAACCACTTTCCTATCAAACCGTTCTAAAAAAAAGGTGTCCCTGCGCCTAATTTTAGTATTCCCATTCGTTCTACAAATATTTGCCGCCGTCGGGCTGACAGGCTGGCTATCCTTACGCAACGGGCAAAAAGCAGTCAACGAAGTTGCTAGCCAGTTGCGGAGTGAAATTACCGCCCGCATCCAGCAGCAGCTCAACACATACCTAGATACAGCCCCTCGCGTCAATCAATTGAATGCCAATGCCCTTCGCCTAGGATACTTAAATTCAGACAAATTGGAGAGTATGGAGCGCTATTTGTGGGAGCAACTTCAAGCTTTTCCTTCTCTGCCCCAGATGGGTTTTGCTACTAAAACGGGAGAGTTCATTGCCATTGAACGCCAAGAGAATGGCAAAATATTTTTTAAAATAGCAGACAAAGAGCATCGGAATGAACTTCATATTTATGAATCTGATAGCAAAAACAATCAAAGAAAGCTCTTACAAGTCTCCCGCAACTACAATATACTCCGCCGTTCATGGTATAAAGACAGTGTACGCTTAGGCCAGCCCACATGGAGCGAAATTTTTCCGCTTACAGGTCAGAAAACGCTCTCCCTCCCTGCCGGACATCCAGTTTATGACGAAAGTGGCGAACTGCGCGGAGTATTCGTTGCTAATTTTTTGATCTCTTTCCTCAGCGACTTTCTGCAAAGCATAAAAATCGGTCGATCTGGACAGACATTCATTATGGAACGTTCTGGACTCCTAGTAGGGAGTTCCACTCTCAAAGAAGCATTTATCATCAACAATGGCAAACTAGATCGCCTGAATGCTTTAGATAGCACAGATGATTTAATTCGGCTGACAACAGCGCATTTAAAAGAACGCTTTGGCGACCTCACTAAAATTAATAGCTCTCAGCAATTGGATTTTACGATCGCCGGGCAGCGACAATTCCTCCAAGTTATGCCCTTTCAGGATAGCCGAGGATTGGACTGGCTGATCGTCGTCGTAGTTCCTGAAAGCGATTTTATGGATCAAATTAACGCCAATACCCAGACTACCATTTTGTTGTGTTTCGGAGCCTTGGCGCTAGCTACCGTTTTGGGAATCTTAACCGCACGCTGGATTACCAGCCCGATTCTCCGTTTGAGCGCAGCTTCTAGAGCAATCGCCAGTGGCGACTTAGAGAAAAATGTGCAGGTAAAAGGCGTAGAAGAACTAGAAGTTCTGGGTCAGTCTTTCAACCTTATGGCACAACAGTTACGCGAATCCTTTGAGGCGCTAGCCAAGACCAATTCCGAGCTAGAAATCCGAGTAGAAGAACGCACCGCCGAACTCACGGAAGCCAAACAAATCGCTGATACTGCCAACCAAGCTAAAAGTGAATTTTTAGCGAATATGAGTCACGAATTGAGAACGCCACTAAATGGAATTTTAGGATACGCTCAAATCCTAGAACGCTCAACAACGATGGCTCCGAAAGATATCCAAGGCATCAGTATTATTCACCAGTGTGGTTCCCACCTGTTAACCCTGATCAATGACATCTTAGACCTCGCTAAAATTGAAGCTCAGAAATTGGAACTGTACGCGAAAGATTTCCATTTTCCTTCCTTTTTGCAGGGAGTCGCGGAAATCTGCCGCATCCGAGCCGAACAAAAAGGAATTGCTTTTGTTTATCAACCCAGTTCGGAAATTCCTGCTGGCATCTACGCTGACGAGAAACGCTTGCGACAGGTACTAATTAACTTACTGAGCAATGCAATTAAGTTTACCGACTCGGGACGAGTGACTTTTAAGATAGAACATCTGGAAAAGGACACAGGTGAAAAGGTACAAAGCTATGAGCAAAAGCCAACCTCACCAATTCACAAAATTCGGTTTCAAATTGAAGATACTGGCGTTGGTATGACACCAGAACAATTAAAAAAAATATTTTTGCCTTTTGAACAAGTAGGAGACAGCAAGCGTCAGGCCGAAGGAACCGGACTCGGTTTAACAATTAGCCAGAAAATTGTCGAAATGATGGGTAGTACCATTCAAGTAAAAAGTCAGTCAGGAGTCGGCAGTGTTTTTTGGGTAGATTTGAATTTACCGGAAGCGGCAGACTGGGCAAATACAGCGACGATTGCCAAGCAAAGAAAGCTGGTTGGCTACCAAGGTAGAAAGCAAAAAGTTTTGGTTGTGGATGACAAATGGGAAAATCTCTCAGTCATTGTCAATCTCCTGGAACCCCTCGGCTTTGAAGTAACCGAAGCTAAAAACGGTCAAGAAGGTTTAGAAAAAGTAGAAGAGTTTAAGTTCGATTTGATTATCACTGACTTAGTGATGCCAGTCTTAGATGGCTTTGAGATGATGCGCCGTATCCGAAATTTGTCACACTATAAAGACGTGGCAATCCTTGCTTCATCTGCCAGTGTATTTGCTACCGACCAACATAAAAGCTTGGAGGGGGGAGCCAACGATTTTCTTGGTAAGCCTGTGCAGGCAGAAGAGCTATTTGAGATGTTGCAAAAGTATTTAAAACTTGAATGGATATATGAGGAACGAAACAATGAAAAAATCAGCACTATTCCTTTTTCATCAGATACTCAATCACTTTCTGAATCGACCTCTGTAGTAGCACCCCCGCCCGGAGAAATTGACCTCCTACTTGAACTGGCGATGAGAGGCAACGTGAAAGGAATTGTCAAGCGCAGTGAACACCTAGAGAAATTGGATCAGAAATTTGTGTCCTTTGCTGTTGAGCTGCGCCATTTAGCCCAAG
The DNA here is from genome assembly GCF_036701505.1 of Microcoleus sp. Pol11C2. Lineage (NCBI taxonomy): Bacteria > Bacillati > Cyanobacteriota > Cyanophyceae > Oscillatoriales > Microcoleaceae > Microcoleus > Microcoleus sp. Pol11C2. Next base: position 28,401 of record NZ_JAUBQX010000051.1, on the reverse strand, counting down.
GCTATCAAGTCAAAAAAATAAAAGAGTTTATTACATCCCACAGAATAGAAAAAGAATGAAGGCAGCAAATATGGAAACAAGTAGCATCTTAATCGTCGATGATAATCCTAGCAATCTGGACGTGCTTTCTGAAGCTTTAGCGGGTTCAGGATGGGAGATATTGGTAGCAACTGATGGTGAAAGTGCCATCGAACAGGCTGAATATACTCAGCCTGATTTGATTCTTTTAGATGTGATGATGCCAGGAATTGACGGGTTTGAAACCTGCCATCGCCTGAAGGCAAGTCCGTTGACGAACGAAATTTCGGTAATTTTTATGACGGCTCTGTCTGACATAGGAGATAAGGTCAAAGGCTTTAATCTAGGGGCTGTAGATTACATTACTAAGCCCTTTGAACAAAAGGAGGTTTTAGCTCGCGTCAATCTCCATTTAACACTGCGTTCTTTGACTAAAGCTCTCGCCGCCCAAAATCTGCTTCTCAAACGGGAAATTGAAGACAGGCTCGCAGCAGAAGCAGCGTTGCATCAGCTCGCGCAGGAGTTAGAAAAACGGGTGGAAGAACGAACCGCTGAACTTTCTCAAGCTTTGGATAATCTTAAAAAAGCTCAAGTGCAAATCGTTCAAAGTGAAAAGATGGCTTGCCTTGGTCAACTTGTAGCTGGGGTAGCTCATGAAATTAACAATCCAGTTAGTTTTATCTCCAATAATATCCCTATTGCCAAGGAATATATTGCCGATTTGATCGGCATGACTCGGCTGTGCCAGCACAATGTTACTTCGACATCAGGATTTGAGGATAAGTCCCAGGAGAGTGAGTTAGATTTTATTGTTGAAGATTTGCCAAAAATTCTTGATTCAATGGCGGTCGGAACAGAGCGACTTTACAATCTTTCTATGTCACTGCGTAATTTTTCTCGCTTGGATACATCGGCACTAACGCCAGTGAATATTCACGATGGGCTAGATAGTACCTTATTAATTTTAGGGCATCGACTGAAACCTAAAGGAAGTTTCCCAGGAATTGCAGTGATTAAAGAGTATGGGGAATTGCCGCTAGTAGAGTGTTATCCGGGGCAACTCAATCAGGTGTTTATGAATATATTGGCGAATGGAATTGATGCTTTAGAAGAGTCTACGATTAGTTGTCCGCTGTGCGGGGAAAACAAACAGAGCAATGAGACTCCACAGCTTCGGATCTGCACTGAAATGCTTCAGGATGACAGAGTGGTGATTCGGATTGCTGATAATGGGGTTGGCATAACTCAGGAAGTAATGCAGCATTTATTCACGCCGATGTTTACTACTAAATCTGTAGGTAAAGGGACAGGTTTAGGTTTGTCTATTAGCCGTGAGATCGTAGAACGAAAACATGGTGGTAAGCTGACTTGCATTTCCTCGCCCCAATGGGGGGTAGAGTTTGTAATTGAGCTTCCAATCCAGCATTAGTAAAGGGACTTTTTTAGGGTAAATCTTAGTTTTGCTGTTATGTCAATATACCGTTAATCAGGGGATCGCCCATGTCGAATCTACCCATCACCCTCACTGTCAAACTCTTCGCCACCTCTCAAGAAGCAGAGGGCTTGTCCGAACTAAAATGAGAATTTCCCCAAGAAAGTCCCGTATCGCAAGTCATAGAACGCCTGAGTGACCATCGCCAACAGTTCTAGGAGCGATCGCACCGACTTCGGTATCAACCAGGAATTTGCCCTCGCCCCACCCCACTCCAAAACGGTGATCGAGTCGTCCTTATTTCCCCTGTCAGCTCTCCTCTTCTGCCCTCGGACAGTCCGCCGATGCCGATTCGGTTTGTCACCGGACGGGCGATCGAGCTAAACTGAGAACTGAGGCCTCCCTTCGATCAGAAGAAGTCCTCAAACTTCTTGGAAGAAATTGTTTTACCTAGGAGTGGGTCAAGCCCACTTTTTTTGTTGCATTAGTCGCAGGAAAAGAGCTCAGGGCGTCTGACTTGCAAGTTGAGGACTGATTTAGTAGGGGTACCCCTCCGCTTGAGATCCCCTGCTGGGATGTTGGGTAAGTCCCAAAGTTGAAGACGAAAGTCGCAGCCACCTAATCAAACCACCTCAAAGCCAAGCAATCTCAACACCAAATTTTTCCTTGCCCGTGTTCGAGTTTAGGAGTTTTAACTTAAGTATTCGATATGACTCATCCCCTAATCCCACAAATCATTGACTTAGCTACCCCCGTTGCGGAAACACTGGGATTGGAAGTAGTGGGAGCCGTGTTTCACACCAACCAAAATCCTCCCGTCTTGCGGGTAGACATCCGCAACCTCCAACAAGACACGGGTTTAGCCGACTGCGAGCGCATGAGCACAGCCCTCGATGCTGAGTTAGAGGCAGCCGACATCATACCCGATGCCTACGTGCTAGAGATTTCCAGTCCCGGAATATCCCGATTGCTCAGCAGCGATCGAGAATTTATTACCTTTAAAGGTTTCCCCGTGACAGCCAAAACCACCGAACCCGACTCGCGAATCAAAGAGTGGAAAGGACTACTCCTGGGCCGGGATGAAACAGCGGTTTATCTCAATCAAAAAGGGCGACAGGTTAAAATTCCCCGCCCTCAGATTGTCAAAGTTGAACTAGACGAAGGAAAGGAGATGTAAAGGGAAATTTTGAGTTTTGAGTTTTGAGTTTTGAGTTTTGCGATTGCCTCGCAGCAAGCTGAAAACGCTTGGCTGCGAGTTAATTTTTAACAATCACATCTGTAGCAGCGGGTTGAAGAGGAACAACAAATAAATTGTTACAGCACCTAGCTTCCCTAATCCTATCCAGTAACTCATCACTCCTATGTCATCACTTTTTCTTGAAAATTTCCAAGTACCAATTACCGATTACCAGTTACTTATTACCACAGCAAAAAAGGAGAGTTTTATATGTCAATGGTTCCCCTGCCCGGACTAAAAGAAATGGTCGAAGGTATTAGCAAAGAACGCAATTTACCAAAACACGCCGTCCAAGCAGCCTTGCGAGAAGCCCTGCTCAAAGGATACGAACGCTACCGCCGTACCCAAAAACTCGACCACTTCAGCGAAGAATACTTCGACAACTTTGATGTAGAACTCGACGCAGAACAAGAAGGTTTCCGCGTTTTAGCCAACAAAACTATTGTCGAAGAAGTCATCAATCCCGATCACGAAATCTCACTTACGGAAGTGCAAGAAGTAGCCACGGAAGCTCAGCCTGGGAGCATCGTACTCGTAGACGTAACACCAAATCAAAAAGAATTTGGTCGCATGGCCGCCATCCAGACCAAACAAGTTCTCGCTCAAAAACTGCGCGACCAACAGCGCAAAATGATTCAAGAAGAGTTTAAAGATTTAGAAGAAACAGTTCTTCAAGCAAGAGTTCTCAGGTTTGAGAGGCAGTCGGTAATTTTAGCAGTTACCAGCAGCTTCGGTCAGCCAGAAGTAGATGCCGAACTCCCTAAGCGCGAACAGTTGCCCAACGACAATTATCGGGCCAACGCTACATTCAAGGTTTATCTCAAAAAAGTAGGCGAAGGCTCAACTAGAGGGCCGCAGTTACTTGTTTCTAGAGCCGACGCAGGTTTGGTGGTTTACCTGTTTGCTAACGAAGTACCAGAAATAGAAGACGGGGTGGTGAGGATTGTCGCCGTAGCCAGGGAGGCAAATCCGCCCTCCCGGCACGTCGGCCCCCGGACTAAAATAGCAGTGGATACTCTCGATCGCGACGTAGACCCTGTAGGAGCCTGCATCGGAGCGCGGGGATCGCGGATTCAGGTAGTAGTCAACGAATTGCGCGGCGAAAAAATAGACGTGATCCGCTGGTCTCCAGACCCAGCAACTTATATTGCTAACGCTCTAAGTCCCGCTAGAGTAGATGAAGTGCGTTTAGTTGCTCCAGAAGGCAGGAGAGCTCACATTTTGGTCGCTGAAGACCAACTCAGTCTTGCCATTGGCAAAGAAGGTCAGAACGTCCGCCTTGCAGCCCGCCTGACAGGTTGGAAAATCGATATCAAAGATATTGCTAAGTACGATCGCGCCGCCGAAGACAGCAAATTGGCAGCAGAAGCAACTAGGCTCGAAGAACTAGCAGGCGACTACGACGCAGACGAAGCGGGCGACTACGACAGCGACGAGGAAACCGCAGAATTTGAGGAAGAGGAGGCAGCCGCCACGGAGGAAACCGAAGCCGCAGTCTAAAAACTGTGACATTTACCGAAGAAGAATTCAGAATTCAGGAGCCAGAATCCAGAATGGGTTCTGTGTGACAGGATGGAGAATCGAGGTTGAAAGCCCCCGATTAAAATTGTGGAGCCGAAAAATTTTTTTCCGTTACCGTTACCCCTGACTTGGGGCATGGCGTATTTTGAATTCTGAATTCTGTCTTCTGACTCCTTGTCATAAGATTTTCTGTCTTCGGGAGACAAGGAGGACTTGTCCCCTACTCCCCCCTCTCCCCCTCTCACAAGAAATGAAACCGAACTACCGGTGCTGTGCAAGTTGTCGAAAAATAGCTCCTAAGGAAGCTTTTTGGCGAGTAGTCAGGCTCTATCCTTCTCATCAGGTACAATTAGATCGTGGCATGGGCCGTTCTGCTTACCTTTGTCGGGAAGCAGAATGCCTCAAAGCAGCTCAGAAAAAAAATCGACTTGGGCGATCTCTCAAAGCGCCTGTGTCTGACGAACTCTACCAAACACTTTGGCAGCGTTTAGCCACATCTGACTGTACATCTTACTCTGGCTCACCCGGACGAAAAACCGACAATAGTTCGGCATCGACTGTATAAACCCTCTTGGCAGCCCTACCAGTAATTACCGGTAGCGCCAGCTATAAAACCCCAATCCGATCTGCCCACCAGTCTGGAAAGATTTGTGTCAGATTAGATAAGGGTAGGGTACTAGCAGAGGTATCCTCAAGGTGGAAAGGCAAACTTTGAAGCTTGAGAGAGTGGGTTTTGCCAAAACTCAGACTTCGGAGTTCCAAGTTCCCAAACAGACTTGAGAATTCTTCAACCGCAGACTTCAGCGAGTTGCATCTTTTAGATAAAATTGCTGAGCGAGTACCAAAACCCCGATTCCTGACACTGAATCAATCACAGCGAATGATGTCGTCATTAGAACAAAAAATCACAATGTAAAAACTGGTTGGCACAAAAGAGGGCAGAGTGGATGAACAACGGCAAAGTAAGAATTTACGAATTATCACGGGAACTAAATTTGGATAATAAAGACATCTTGGCAGTATGCGAGCGGCTCAATATTTCAGTCAAGAGCCACAGCAGCACAATTACAGAATCCGAAGCAGAGCGCATTCGCAAAACGGCGGAAAAATACGTAGCCAGTAGCCACTCTTCCCCCGGCAAGCCAGCTCCACCCGAAAGAGCAGCAGCGCCATCTAGAGAATCTGGCCCTCACCCTAACGACCAACAAAAAAAGCAGCAAATTTTAGAAATACGCAGTCCAAAAGTACGCCCGGCTGGTGCAAACTCCCAGCCTGCAGGCAACGAGGAGAACAAAAACCCGCCTGCGGCAACCGTGGCAACTCCTCCCAAGTCGCCTGCTGCTCAACAACTCCAGCCTCCAGCTAAACCGAATATCAATCGACCTGTACTGTCGAAGCCAAATGTCGCTGTCTCGGCGGCTCCGTCAGAAATAGTGTCGGAAACAGTCTCGGAAACAGTCTCGGAAAATGTAGGTGCGATCGCCCCGGAAACAACCGCCCAGGCTCAGGCACCTGCGGCACCTCAACCGCCGTCGGAAAAGGCTCCCGAACGCACCAAGCAACCGCCGATCGCCCCCCCTGCGCCGTCGGCAAAACTCACGTCGCCGCCAGTGAGAGGGGCGTCCGAGTCCGCTAGCCGTACCCCACAAAATCTGGGGAACAAGCCGGTACTCAAACTTGCAAAAACCGAGCAAGAGCAATCAGAACAGTCAGAAACTCTGGAAGCGCCGGCTAAACCGAGCCGCCCCAGCAGACCTACACCCGGAGGTACCGAATCCCGCGACGCGCAAAGACCGCGCCGGGAAGGCGCTGGTGGCCCAGTAAAAACTCCACTGGCAGATCGACCCCAGCCCGGTGGCCCGCGCCGGAGCCTTGCCCCCGCAACGTCAGCTACCGGGCTGCGTAGCCGGGGCGGTGACACGGGAGCCGCAGGGGATGACACTGACGATAATGAAGAAGATAATACGCCGTTGCTGGGGATTACTCTCCTCGAAAGGCCCTCCCTCCCTCGTCCTGCCAAAAAGACATCGGTCATTTGGGAAGAAGATGATGACGAAAACTCAGATGCTGCAAAAGCTGCTAAGGCTGTTAAGGCAAAACGTTCTCGCCTCAAACCCATAGACGAGGATGACGATGACTTAGAAAACGGCTTGGATATGCCAGCACCAGTCACGGTCAGCCTGTCCCTAGCCCGCCCAGCTAAAGCGAAGTCACAAGCAGCACCAAAGTCAACACCAACTCCGGGCGCACCCGGAAGCAGTGGAAAAAATAAAAGACCGGGCCCTTCTCACGATAAAAGTTCTTCTTCTGGTTCTAGTGGGGGACGCGGCAACCGGGGCAAAACAGCCGAAGCTAAGGTAGAACGTCCAGAAAAGCTGCTGCTGAGCAGGCCGATGACCGTTCAGGAACTAGCAATTACTTTGGCAGTTCCGGAAACCGAAATTATTAAGCGGCTGTTCTCTAAAGGTATTGCGGTCAACATTACCGAAACCTTGGACATTTCAGCGGTGAGAATGGTAGCCGAAGAAATGGGCGTAGAGGTGGAAACCCCAGAAAAAGTAGCCCCAGCTATCAAAGTGATCGAGATGCTGGACGCAGCGGATTTGGAATACCTCGAACGCCGTCCCCCAGTGGTAACGATTATGGGACACGTGGATCACGGCAAAACTACCTTGCTCGACTCGATCCGCAAAACCAAGGTGGCTCAGGGAGAAGCTGGGGGCATTACCCAGCACATCGGTGCTTACCACGTGGATGTGGTACACGAAGGCAAGAGCCAGCAGGTGGTATTTTTGGATACGCCCGGTCACGAAGCCTTTACAGCGATGCGGGCTCGGGGAACACGGGTTACGGACATCGCCATCTTGGTGGTGGCGGCTGACGACGGCGTGCGACCCCAGACAATTGAAGCGATCAGCCACGCGAAAGCGGCGAAAGTGCCAATTGTCGTGGCTATCAATAAAGTTGACAAGGAGGGTGCTCAGCCGGAACGGGTGAAGCAAGAGCTTACTGAGTACGGCTTGGTGGCAGATGACTGGGGCGGCGATATCACGATGGTTCCAGTTAGCGCGATCCGAGGAGAAAACCTGGATACGCTGTTGGAAATGATTCTGACAGTGGCGGAAATGGAAGACCTCAACGCCAACCCGCACCGACCAGCTAAGGGTACTGTGATTGAAGCTCACCTCGACAAGGCAAGGGGGCCTGTGGCAACTCTGCTGGTGCAGAACGGCACTCTGCGAGTGGGCGATATTGTGGTCGCAGGCTCGGCTTTGGGCAAGGTGCGCGCAATGATCGATGACCGGGGCGAACGCGTAGAGCAAGCAACTCCATCCTTCGCGGTGGAAGTGCTGGGGCTGCGGGAAGTTCCTCGCGCCGGAGACGAGTTTGATGTCTTCGCCAACGAAAAAGAAGCTGCGGCGATCGCCTCTGGAAGAGCTACCTCCCGACGAGATTCACGCCTGCTGCAAGGCGGCCGGATCAGCCTCAGCGGCTTCTCTCAACAAGCTAAGGAAGGCGTTCTCAAGGAACTCAACTTGATCTTGAAGGCAGATGTCCAAGGCTCCCTCGAAGCAATTGTCGGCGCTCTGACTCAACTTCCTCAAAAAGAAGTTCAACTCCGACTGCTGCTATCTGCTCCTGGGGAAATTACAGAAACGGATATTGACCTCGCTGCAGCCAGTAATGCTGTAATTATCGGGTTCAATACTACTCTCGCCACCGATGCTCGCCTCGCGGCTGACCAAGCGGGGGTAGACGTGCGGGAATACAGCATCATCTACAACCTCTTGGATGACATTCAAGGGGCCATGGAAGGCCTGCTGGAACCCGAATTGGTGGAAGAACCTTTGGGTCAAGTCGAAGTGCGCGCTGTCTTCGCGATCGGTCGCGGGGCTGTGGCTGGATGTATGGTACTCTCTGGCAAAGTCATCCGTAACTGTAAGGTGCGGGTGCGCCGGGGTAACAATGTCGTTTACGAAGGTGTCCTCGACTCCCTAAAACGGATGAAGGAAGATGCCAAGGAAGTCAATGCTGGCTTTGAATGCGGCATTTCTTTGAGCGGGTTTAGCGACTGGGCGGATGGCGATATTATTGAAGCCTACCGGATGGTTACTAAACGCCGGACTCTCTCTCAATAGTTTTGAGTTATGAGTGTTGAGGGGGAAGAGAATTATTGAGCGATCGCAACCAAATTGCCGATCGCTCGCAACTCTTCTCTTCACTCAATACTCCCAAACTCATCACTCGCAACTTTTGTTTTTAACTTATAGCAGAAGGAAGAAGGTTTTAGTTATCGAGGAGAGAAGGAAGAAGTAATAAAAGCAAAGATGTCCGCAATTAACAACGTCCTCATCGTCTTGGCTGTTGATAAAAATTCAAAATTTAAAACTCCAATAAAACTTACGCACAGCAATCGAGTTTCCTCCCAAAATGCTTGGTGTTAGCGCTAGATATGTAGTCTTCGCACCGGGTTTATTGGTTAAGAGTGCGTCCTACACTATCAAAACTCAAAATTAAAAACTCATAACTCATAATTATTGAAAGTGCGTTCTTTTTGGTCAGATCCTTTTTTGTGGATTCACCTTTCTGGGGCAGCTACACTGCCGATTTTCCTGGGACTGTGCTTGCTGGGACTCGCAGTGGGTTCTCCCCTGCTCCCTGTCTGGTTAGAAATATTTTTAGTGGCTGTAGCAGGTATTGTTCCTGTGCTGTGGATGCAGTGGTTCCGCCCTTTTTACATTTTTAGTATTTTAGTGGTGGCGGTAAAACCGCAGAATTTAACTTCTGTGCAGCAGCGGATTCTGACTCGGTTTAAAACTAAGTTAAATAAAGGACTCGCTCTTTTTGTCGCTGTTTTGCTGGCAGTAATTTTGTGGCAGCTTTACCGATGGGCCCCCCTGGCGGCTTCGGTGGCTCCCTTTCCTCCTTCCTGGCGGTGGGCTGGATTGTTGTTGGCAGCTTCTGCTTTTTTATCTAGCAATTTGTTTTTCCAGGTGTCTGCTAGTGTCATGGCGGTTTTGCTGACGCCGGAATCAGAATTTGCCGCGACAAAGCCTCATGTTTTAGAAAAAATTCGGCAGGATTTTACGATCGCGCCTTGGCAAGTCGATCGACTTTTGCCGGCTTTGGCAGCCGAGACAACTGCCGCTGTGGCTGCACCCGTAGAGTCAATTGGGCAAGCATCCGGCATAGGAAATTCGTTAGCCGGCAGTATTGTCAACCCCCAACCTGCTGACACCCACGGCGTTACATCTCTACCCGAAGAGTCGATCGAAAAAAAGTGAAATAAAAAATTAAGAGGGGGAGCATTGTAGTTTAAGCTACTTTAATTTGTACAGATGTATGCTGTGAAAAAAATAGGTCAGGCCCCTCTTCGGATAGAGATTATTAATAGTCTTAATATTTAATTTTTAATCGCAGATTGTGGATATTTTATATTGGCTATCTGGAGAGAAGAATCTATAATAGAGAGTGTCAAGGTCAGCTTTCAATCCTTACAGGGGATTAAAACAGAGGTATAACAATATGGCGAATTATCTACCGATCGCAGAAGAACCTCAAGGCGCAGAGGCGATGGAGCTGTGCGAAGATTCTGAAATCTGGGGCAGTCTCAAATCCGCGATCGGCGCAAGTTCAGGATTTCAACGCTGGCAGCTAGAACTCAATTTTGATCGTCAGCAGCAAAATGCCACCATCGATCAGCAGGTTCGTTCCTATCTGCGGGAAACTTTAGAAACTTTGGCTTATTGAGAGCAGCCAAGCCAAATGCTGTAACCGATAGTACATTCCCATCGCCCCATGTTTAAAACCAACTTGAAACACGGCGTTAATTTCACGATTTTTCAGAACAAAGGGCGTTTTAGAATGAATCATAGATATCCTAGCTCCTTCTATTCAGGAGCTAGGACGTTATGGATACCTACTCACAAAAATCACCGTGTTCAATCTTAAAAAAATGAGCTGAGTTCCTTGAGGGGGCGACAAGGTTTATCTTACCTGGATAGTAAAAGCATTGAATCCCCTGAACCTCAAAAAATATAGCGGATTCTAGACAGGCTTATTGACTCATAAGATCGTCCGAGATAGGCTTGAACCTAATTCTCTACGATCGCCACTCTCTTTTATTGACTCATGCCCGCAAAGATATTTTCGCTTGACCATTTACTCAAAACCGTGACGCAGCAATGCTTTCAACCTGCTTTTCACCCCGTGAAGTGAGTTCCTCCAAGGATTGAAGTAATATCTGAGCACTACGCCGATGGTGGAATTTAGCAGCAATCTTCTGTCGTGATTTTTGAATCAGGCTCAATGTTAATTCTTTGTCCTTTAGCAATTTTGCTATGGCCTCTGCCATTTTTTCGGGATTTTCCGGCGGGACTAGCATACCGTCAACACCGTTATCTATCAGTTCCGCCATTCCACCCACCTGCGTCACTACTACAGGAGTTTGCATAGCCATTGCTTCCATAACAGCTACAGAAATTCCCTCTTTCAAGCTGGGTAAAACAAAAATATCAGCCTCTTGATAACCTTGGCGATTTCGTTCTTCTGAGACAGAACCAAGCAGCTCAACATAATCAGACATTGATTGCTCTTGAATGAATTTTTCGAGTTCTTTACGGTAGCCATTACCCGATTTTGCATCTTCCCCAGCAATCTGCAAGCGGACATCAAACCCTTGTTGTCGAAGCAACTTAATTGACTCAATCAGGTACTTTTGTCCTTTGGCTATATTGAGACGGCCACAAGTGTAAATTAGGCATTGACTGCCTTCCTGCCAAGGAGTATAGGGAGTTTCACGCTTAATTTCATCGAGATTTACACCGACTGGTGATACCCTCACATCCTTTGGCAAGAAGCCTGCCAGGTCATTTTTAACCGAGTTGAGGAGTTGTTCAGACATTACAGAAGCAAAAGCAGAATATTTCCATTTTTGTTCTTGATTGGGCCCAAAATCTTCTAACTGACCGAGAAGAGCCAGACTATAAGTTATGTCCGAAAGTATGGAGGCAAATAGGGCAATATTAGCAGCATTGCTACAGGAATGAACGTGGACGTGAGACCAGCCCTGGGTTCGGGCAAGCCAAACTAGCTTAGCCCCCATAACAACCAATACCAAATAGTAAAGTCTTTGAGAAAAGGATATATTTTTAGTATTAGCAATTACACTGAGACAGCGCCACCAGGCAATCGGGCCAGCTTTGATGAGCTCTATGGGAACCTTGACAAAATCTTTGATCTCAAATGGTATCAAATAATCAGTCATACTTTGCGCTTTCTCAGCCCAACTATGTACAACTTTAGTGGGCGGACGGCGGGTTGATATCATGTGAGGTTCCATACCAAGATCGAGCATTGCTTGATATTCTCGCCATATCCAAGTATGAGTTTGTCCGGGAAATTCAGGGATAAAGTAGCCAATCTGTTTATTCATTATTGATTATTTTCCTTAGCAACTTGACAAATTGAAATATGCTAAACCATCGGTTGTTTGTTCCTGAGCAAAGATGATTTTTAGCTGGCGGAACCCACGCCCTGCCATTTTTTGGGGAGAGGTAGTCGGTGATTTCAATAACTAGCTTTACAAAATCTAGGTTCACAGGATTTGGACTCACATTCGGCACCCCAGAGAGTTCATGTCTCAGAATTTTTAATAGCTACAAATATAGTTTTGGGGATACCCAAAAGTCTAGATGTAGAGACAAAAAACTCCAACCCCACTACATTGCAAGGGTGTAGAATTTTAGGTTACTGAATGTGAGCAGTTCTTCAATAGATGGTGACTAGCCGGAGAGGTTTCACATTGTTGTCTAGCTAATAGTCTAGGTGGCTTGGCCGGCTGTCAATTCTAATTGAGTCCGATCTTTGCCGATCGCCAAACATTTTTTAACAGCAGCAATTACATCTTCCACATCTGCATCTGTTAGTTTGGCCGAAATCGGCAAGCTAATTGTATGCAGTCCGATGTAGCTAGCATTCGGATAGTCTTCCGGCTGCCATCCAAACATTTGTTGATAGATAGGATGTTCCGGCATACTCATGTAATGTACGCCGACACCGATATTTTCAGCATTTATAGCGTTGAGAAACTCGTCGCGGCTGATTCCTGCTTTGGCTTCATCTACCAGAATGGTGTACAGGTGATAAGCATGAATTGTATCCGGTTCGGGGCTGGCGGGCAAAGTAATCGGCAGATCCGCAAATGCCTCGTTGTAGCGCTGCCAAATCTGCTCCCGCCGCTGCCAATAAGGAGCAACTCGTTTCATTTGATGAATGCCGATCGCAGCTTGCAGATCCATCATATTGTATTTAAAACCGACCTCCACCACTTGGTAGTGCTTGTAACCCGAGTCTCCGAAGCGCTTCCAAGCATCTTTGCTCATACCGTGCAGCGCTAAAATTTTGAGCCTGTCAGCGTCTTCTTGACGGCCGGCCAGAATCATTCCTCCTTCGCCCGTCGTAATGTTTTTGGTAACATAAAAGCTGAAGCATCCGAAGTCGCCAAATGTGCCTGCTTTCCGCCCCTTGTACTCTGTTTCGATCGCGTGAGCGCAGTCTTCAATTAACTTCAAGTTGTGACGGCGAGCAATCTCGCAAAGCGCATCCATGTCACAGGGACGGCCTGCAAAATGAACCGGCAAAATTGCTTTTGTTTTTGGAGTTATTTTAGCTTCTACTTGAGCCGGGTCAATATTCATTGTCACCGGATCTACATCCGCCAGTACCGGTGTTGCCCCGGCGTGGATGATCGCATTAACTGTAGCGCAAAAAGTCATCGGAGTAGTAATGACTTCATCCCCCGGTTCTAACGAAGCAGCGAGGATGCTCAAGTGCAGTGCCGCCGTACAGGAATTGACTGAAATCGCGTACTGGGAACCCTTGTAAGCTTTGAAGTCATTTTCAAAACTCATGACTTTAGGGCCTGTACCTAACCAACCTGTTTTCATGGTTGACACCACTTCTTGAATTTCAGCATCTTCGATCGCCGGAGCGCCGAAAACCAAAAAACGGTCTTTTGAACGAATAGGATTGTTGTTCATTTTTCTAGTGTTACCCAGTAAATAGAGCCGAGCGAGTGAAAGTGTAGACCCCTAAAAAGTAAGATTTTATTGGGATTGGAGGTGCTGTTAATTAATCCAGTCTCTCACCTTTTTTTAGTCAAGAGTTTTGGGGATGCCTTGCGCAATGGCATTTGTTATAGCACGAGCTTACTAATGACCAGCCGTTTTTCCGCAAGCGCCTGATTCTGACAGCGTTTCTCTATATTAATATAGATAATCTCCCATGTCCACCCGATCGGATTTCATTTTATGGGCGATACACAAGCTCTTGCGTGCATTTTGTGTTTTAAATACTTTATTCAAAAAAAACACGACTACTTCTGGATAAACTTTTTGTCAACTGTCGAACATCTATCCCGATATAGATTTTACAGCGAAGTTATCTAATTTTAGATTTTAAATTTTAGATTTTAGATTTTAGCATTAGGAATGACAGATTTCCGTCTGGTTTGAAGCTTGCCTGGAGTTAGATTTTGTTTTTAACTCGTGTCAAAATTAGGCAAATTTTGCACAAAAAAAAGGTAACTCCCCTGTAATTGATGCAGCTTCAGCAATATTCTGCGATCGCTCGAAGCAATCAACCGTCCTTGACCAAATCCACTACTACAATCTAGGCAGACGAATCTTGTTCAAAATGTCTTGCAGCCGTTCTGAAACGCCGCCCAATTGTTCTGACAAAGCTACAAGTTTGCCGTAAGCTTCAACTAAACGATCGCCCTCAACGTAAACTTCTGGAGTAGGATAATTCTTCATCGCTTCCAGCAGTGTAATCTCGTTATCATTAGTGGCCGATAGCACCAAAGCCTCGCGCAAAGCTTCTCGATTTGCATCCCCAGAAGGAGTGCGAATTACCTGACCCACTTCATCGAGAATTATTTCCCCAACCTTACTGTTAAGCGTGCGATCCAAAAAGCTTTGACTGACTTTTACAGGTCTCATCAGACTGTTGCGAACCGCTTCCGGGTCTTTTTTTGCTTTTCCCAGCAGCATTTCTAACCCGGGCGACATTTTCCCAGTTTCGGCAAAAATTTCTAATTCGCTGACGGGTAAAGTCATTCGGATCGCACTGTATTTTAGCACTACCTTTTCGGCAGCCGCCGCAGCATTGCTGTAAAATACAATTCCCGCGCCTGCTGCCAAAAAAAATGTCCACCGCCCTTTGAAAAAGGATCGACCCATAGTAAAATCTCCCAACATCTTTTTCTACTTCGACTTTGACACATTTCATTACTTACTGCACAGGCTAAGGTCTTCGGGAAATACCAAATTATTTGATCGCCCCCGCACTTATACCATTTTAGATTTTAGATTTTAGAATTGCGAATGAGTGATGACGATCGTGGTTTCGATCACAAGTCTACAGTTGGATGATTTTTGGGAACTGGTATTACCTATATCGGATGCTAGGCAAAAAACTCGGTTCAGAGCACTTGTACCGGCCTCTCTGTAGGCGGTACACACCCTACTGATAACACTCAACCATTCAGTTTTGCGACCACGATTCAACAGTCAACCGTCAATACTCAACAGTCAACAGTCAAGAATCACCGACGCTGCAACCGAAATTGATATGATTCTCTCTCCCAAGCTCCTGATCCTAGCAAAATGCCGAACGCCAGCTATTCTATCAGTGAAGGCTGGCGCTGGGCTTAAATTTATTTAATATATTTAGGGTCTTTATGAAAGCTGACCCCAATTGAACGAATTACAAGCGGTTTATGATTAGGGCCTTTAAATTTGCTGACCCCAATTGAAGCCACATCATTATCATTACAGGGATCGCTGGCAAACCAGGATTTCATAATAATTTCTTTATATTTCTAACTTTTCCTTGCATCAGATAGATTTTTGTCTCGATTTGTAAATTTTTATTACTTCGACTTCGGGGATCGGCCCTCGGCGCGCTGCTCCCAGCGAAACAGGAACACCATCAGGGCCACCACTCCGACTTGGAGGGCAAAATTAGGCAAAGCAGAACCAATTTCCCGGCCCGAGGCAATTTTAGCGAGGAAAACCAAGCCGCCGATAAAGCCTGAAGCGCCACAAGCTACGTAAACAAACTGTCGCAAAGGCCGGTAGGGAGTGGCCATTTCTGCGGTTAAACGCTCGTATTGTTGGCGGCTGAGGTTGCGCGGGTTTTTTGGGATGTTTGTGCGATCGTCCGAATTTGGGGCTGGCATAGATTTAGGAAATAAGTAAATTAGGATTGGGCCACAAAAACCCGGTTTCTACCAAAAACCCTCTGGCTGAGGTGGCAACTACTGCCGAAAAACCGCGTTTTTGGTACTGTGGGCGTAATTCGAGTGAATATTAGACTACAACAAATATCTCACAACTGCCGAAATAAATCACCGCTGAATCCAAACCACAACTGTCTGCAAACAGCCGACAAAAACACCCAAAATCCCTCCTAAATTTACAATTCCCTGCAACTCGCTTTGGACAATTCCCTGAATAGCTAACTCCAACTCTTCAGGAGAAGTACCTTTTACTCGATCGACAATCACTTGGTCGATATTCAAAATCGGGATAGCCTGAGCTACAATATTTTCTAAATCCCGCTCTAAATAGCGCTCTAAAACCAAAGCCAGTTCTTGGCTGACAATCCCGAGGGAAGCGCTCATCACCGCTGAAGTTTGCAATCGATTGAGAAGCAACCGCGAAATATTTTCCCAATCAATAGATTTGCTCAACCCCTCAAGTACGTCTGTACCGCGCTGTTGAACGTAGCTGCGAACGCTGTCGCGCATAGTTTTTCGCAACTGTCTCACAGTCGAAACCGGTAAATTTTGCATCGACAAATTTTGCAGCCATTCCTGAATTCGGCCGCGAATCCCCAAAGAAATAGTTAACTCTGCTAAGCGCTGATTTGTCGCTTCTCTGTCATCAAGACAAAAAGTCCGCAGCCGAGTTAAAGTGTTCCGCAAACCAAACAAATTTGCTACTACCCAATAAGTGCCGCTGGTTTTTTCTCGAAACCCTTCATCTATGATCGAAATATTGCGATCCGTCAAAAAGTCAATTAAAGCCTGCCGCAGCACTTCCGGCGGTATTACTACCTGCAACAACCACTCAGCAAGCTGAGCCGCCTGAGCTTCCGTTAGCTGAATCTCCAGCAAAACTTGATCGAAAATTTGATTAAGCTGAGCTTCTAAAAAATCTTCCCGGCGCGCCAAAACTTTGAGAATTCGCGGCATAGATTCCCCCAGCAAATCTCGCAGAATGTTTGCGAGAATTTTAGCGGTTTTTTGCTCGGCGTCAGCTTTTACCTGATCCAGCGCCAACTGCAACAGCCAGAGAATTATCGACTGCATCCGCTCAGTTTGCAGGAGGCGGCGCGCTAAGTTTTGCAGCTCCTGTGGCGTCAGCAGCGAACCCATAATTGTGTCGGAAATTCGCTTTGCCAAGCGCTCTTGGTTGCGGGGGATCAAGCCTGGAGTGAAAGGCAACTTCCGCCCTTTGATGTAAATAGCTCGATAGGGGCGGAAAAGCATTTTGATAGCTATATCGTTAGTGAAATAGCCAATAATTCCTCCCACTACAGGTGGGGCCAACAACAGCCAAATTTCAGACGGATTCATAAATGATTAAAAATAGGGTAAGGTGCACAGGGATCGGTGCACCCTATAGTTAGATAGCCGATCTAGACTGCAAGCATTTTTAATTTTAAATTGCTTTGGCCAGTACCAATACTCCCATCATAGCGCCGGCAATGGGGTAGTGGGTGGCGGCAGCAAATCCGGCTTTGTTGGCGATCGCGACTTGCTCCTGGCCGATCGGGAATTTTTCTAAACTAGGATTAATGTAAGCATATTCTTGAGTCATGCCAAATTGCTGAGCAATGGGCACTACGAGACTGTCTAAATAAAACTGCTGAAAGCTCCGCATTAGGGAATTGCTGGGGCGGTGGAGGTCGAGAATAGCTGCTTTGGCACCGGGTTTGAGAACGCGGTGCAATTCCTGAAGACTGCGGGGGATGTCAGTCACGTTACGCAGGCCGTAACCCATTGTGGCGCAGTCGAAGTAATTGTCAGCAAAAGGCAAGTCTAGGGCGTCAGCTTCTACCCAGGAAATGGGACTTACAGGGGTGAGAAAAGGTCGATCGCGCCTGGCAGCCACAGCCAATTGTTCGGCGGAAAAATCTACTCCAAATACGCAACCGGTCGGCCCTGCTTGTTTAGCCAGCAACAAAGCTAGATCCCCGCTACCGCAGCACAAATCTAAACAAGTATTTCCGGGACCCGCACTGCTCCATTTCACGGCCATTTGCTTCCAAATCCGGTGTTGCCCAAAGCTCAACCAGTCGTTCAATTGGTTGTAAACTGGTGCAATTCGATTAAATATAGTTTTAATTTGTTCGGCGTTATTAGTCATCGGTCATTTGTCATTGGTGATTGATAATTTGTAATTAGTCAGCCGGAAAAAACAATTAATCCGTGCATTCATGTCATGCTGTCGCCAGTCATTAATGCTTTTTTATTTGTTAGCGAGGGCTGAGCTTTTGTCAAAACTCATTGGTTTGCTATCATTTTAAACTCAAGACTTAGAGGCGACTAAGGACTAATGACTGATGACTCATGACTGATGACTAATGACCCTGAAAACTCGTCAATACCAAAGCAACTTCTTGAGCGGCGAGGTGAACTGTTGTGAGTTCGTCTGGGCGCAGGGAACAAGGCTGCTTCCACTGCATGGAAATCAGGGCGATCGATCGACCTTTGTGAATCACCGGGATGGTCAGGTGAGCTTGAATGCCGGATTTCTGATAGTGAGGCAGACTCGCTAGGTTTGTGTCGAGTCCAATATTCACAGCACCCTGAATAGTTTGAGAGGTAATTGCTTCTCGAACCAGAGGATCATCTGCCAGCCAATTTTCCACAGGTGAACCAGTGGTGTGACAGCCTTGGAGTGGCATTAAAACATTTCCGTCCACCAGTTGTAAAATGCAATAGTCCGCCAAAAAATTATCACTTATAGCAGTAGCAATTGGGTCTAAACTTGCTTCCAAACTCGGATAATCCACAGCCGTTTGCATGATTGTTGCTAACAGTTGTATTTGATTTTGGGCGCGATCCAATTCCTCAGTCCGCTGCTTGAGAATTTCATAAGTCTCGGCCGCCTTTTGCACCACCATTTTCAGTTCGTTCGGGTCCCAAGGCTTGGTGATATACTTGTAAACCTGTCCTGAGTTAATCGCATCCACCAAGTCTTCAATGTCCGTAAAACCAGTCAAGATAATTCTGACCGTATTCGGAAACTGCGGCACGGTTTTGCTCAAAAACTCCGTCCCCTTCATTTCGGGCATCCGCTGGTCGGAAATGATGACGGCGACCTCGCCTTCGATGCCGAGGACTTCCAAGGCGCGAATTCCGCTCTCAGCTTTGAGCACGTTAAAATCTCGTCGGAAAGTGCGGTAGAGTAAATCCAGATTGTCTGGTTCGTCGTCTACTACCAGCATTTTGGGCTTTTTCGGTCTGTGTAGGGTCATGAGCTGGCGTTTAATTTGATCTAGCTCTGAAATGGCATTATCCATAACAATACGATAAACTCCCCTTTGTAAATTTAGGCGAGCAACTATTCTGTAACAATAGTCTCATAACTCACTTACTATTAATCTATCGCTCTGCCGCGACACGAGCCTTGCCGGTATCCAATCACACATAACTTAGCGCTAGTTTTTGATTCAATTATGACTGATAGACCGCAAGATTCATCCTCTCCTGCATCTGCATCCTCCACAAATGCTGTGGATGCCGAAAAGTTAATTCGATCGCTCCGCCGAAAAGAAGGCACTTGGGTAGAGTGGGGACAGGCCTGCACAGCACTGCTAAAAGCTGGCTACAACTCTCAAAGGATTTTTGAAGAAACAGGTTTTGAGCCAATTCAGCAAAATCAAGTGAGCGTCGCAGCCCAAGTTTACACCAGCATGGTAAATGCTGGGGCTTCCGAGGAAGTTCGATCGCACTTTTTGGGCAAAGGTAGCGATATCTTATACGAGTTTCGGATTCTCTCTCAAGTAGAGCGGGCCGGGGCGGCTGCTTTGATGCTAACCCACAATTTGGATGTTGACGATGCTCGCCAAGTTGCTAAAGCCATCAAGGAGTTTTCGCACTTCGGGAGTCTCCCCCAAGGGTTCACAGACACTCCCGGCGATGCTATGGCTTACCAATGCTGGCAATTGGCGAGACAGAAAAGCGATTTGCAAGAGCGATCGCGCTTAATTGCTCGCGGTTTAAAATTAGCTAGCAGCCAAACCGCTAGGGCGCAAATCGAGCAGTTGCTCGTCGATTTTACCGTAGTTCCGAGACGGGAAGCGCCCCGCCTGCCCGTCTACAGGCTCGATACCGAGGAACAATTGCCCCGCATTGTCCCGGTTGTGGGCAAATTGCCGCTTTCTACGACAGATTTGCTGGCAGTGCCTTTGCCGGAGGAAATCGAGCCGTTCCGAATGGTAAAATTTTCCGGAGCCGGAGCTTGGGTGGCGATTCCCGGATGGCAAGTAATTTTGAACGCTGAAGATCCGGTGGCTGTTTTGGAAATGAGCGATAGATTGCCGGTACCGCTGCAAGGCAAAGTTGAAGAAGTTTTGATTATTGCCGATCGAGCTCAAAGACAGTGGGATGCTGAGAGTTATTTCCTCGCAGATAACGGGGGCAATTTAGAATTGTACTGGTTTGAACAATCCCCGGATATTCCTATTTTGGGGCGAGTTGTTCTGGTGATGCGTCCCAAAAAGATTGTGGATGAAGACTATACCAAAGATGGATGGCAAATTGATGATTAGTCAGTTGTCAGTTGTTAGTGGTTAGTTGTTAGTTGTTGTCAGTTGTCAGTTGTTAGGTATCAGTTGTTAGTTGTTATCAGCCAACAGCCAACAGTCAACAGCCAACAGTCAACTGTCAACTGTCAACTGACTAATGACTACTGAGGCGGTTTCGGTTCTGGAGTTGTCGGATCAGAATGCTGTTTCTTAAATCGATTAAGGCCGTAAACCGCAGCCGCAATTAACAGAAAATAAGGACTGTAAGCCAACAGCCAAATACCCAAAGCAAACAAACCGAGCGTCAATTCACCCACCGAATGAGTCGCTTTCCCCCAAGTTTCCTGCACGCGCAAACCTAGAGAAGGTTCGGGAGTTTGTTGAGCCGATACTGCGGCTTCTAGAGTTAAGCTAATAGTCGAATAGGCTACTTGATTTCGCAAACTTTTTAACTGAGCGTCAATACGTTCGATCGACTCCCGAATATTGCTCAACTCCTGAGCAGCTTTGAGCACGTCGCCGACAGATCCCGATCGCTCCATAATTTTTAACACCATTTCCTCGGATTTGCGGAGGTTCCGCAGCCTAGCCTCATTGTCAACTAATTGATCGGTAACATCCTCAGCCGTCAGAGCACGGTTCTCTACAGTTCCGAGTTTTGCCAAAGCCTCTAAAGTAGTTTCTAACCGTTCTTGAGGCACGCGAATCTCCACAGACGCCGTTTGGCGGACACTCGAATCCGGTGGCTTTTGATTTTGGAAACCCAAGATATCGCCTTGCTGTTTTTCGACAATATTAGTAACAGATTTAGTGCTGGCGTCAATAGATTTGACAACTACACTGAGTTGGGCTTTTTTAATCAGTTGGGGACGGGTTGCTGGAGTTTCTGCTGCTTTTTTTGATCCACCAGGAGTTTTTGACCTTTGGGCTGCTGGCTCGGGTGCTGGTGCCGATTGTGGAGCCGATGCCGTAACTTGGTTTTCATGGCTGCTGGATGAACCTGCGCCGCCTGGAGCGCTGCTGGACGTTTGAGCTCCTCCGCAGCTAGGCAAAGCAATTGTTGAAGATAAAGTTAAGAATATCGCCACAGCAAAACGAGTTGTGCTTTTGTTGGCTGGGTTTGGGTTTGGCTTGGGCGGCGGGGAATTGATTTTGAGGTGAGTTTTCATTTGGGTGACTCCTCTAAAAAAGGCTTGGGTATTGAATTTTATGCTGGTTTCAATTTAAGCTTCAATAGATAGTGTTAGTTTAGCCGATACCGAAATGGAAACGGTAGAGGTTGAATACTTTGGGATTTTTAACCGCAGATAAACGCAGATGAACGCAGATGAAAGCCAATAAATATCGGTGTGATGACCGAAAACAATTGGGTCACAAGTCCCCGGATTCATCCGTGGAGCGATAAAAAAGCTCCTCGCTCCTGATCGCCAGCGCCCGGATTTCTCAGCGGGGTCGCTTTCTTCAATTCTTTAATCTAAAATCTAAGATCTAAAATCGATTGACGGTTTGGGTTCTGGCCATACGCGATCGCAACTAAAGCAACTCGGTTTCTGATACCGTTTGAAAAGGCTGAACCCCACAAATATTTTTCTAATCTAAAATCTAAAATCTAAAATCTAAAATCTAAAATCGAATGACAGATGAATTTGATACTGATTTTATGCGATCGACAACCCAGATCGATCGCCCGGATGTAGCCTCAGCGCTTTCAGAATCAGGGTTTGCCGCAGTTTTGCGAGAACAAGCTTGCCTTAAAATTCGCGAAAGCTTGCGTGCGGGGCAGCAGGACATGGCGGATTGGCAAGGCGGCCCCCTTGCTGTTTCGGCGGTTCCGGGGGCCGGGAAGTCTACGGGAATGGCTGCTGCGTCGGCAATTGCGATCGCCCGCAACCAGCTTCACAGCCGCCGCCAGTTAATTGTCGTGACATTTACGCGATCGGCTGCTGCTAATATTAAAGCTAAAATTCGGGAAAGATTGGCAGAATTGTCTTTATCTCAAGGCGGTTTTGCGGTGCACACTTTGCACGGTTTAGCTTTGAATATTGCGATGCGCCATCCCGATTTGTCTGGTTTAAATTTAGAAAATTCAACCTTAGTTACTCCCACTCAAAGTCACCGATTAATTCGCACCTGTGTAGAACTTTGGATTGCCGAAAATCCCCGCCGATATCAAGTTTTGTTGGAAGGACAGCAATTCGACGGAGAGGAAACGGAGAGGCTGCGGCGACAATCGGTTTTGCGGACAGAAATTTTGCCGCAGGTAGCTAAAACTGTGATTCACGAGGCGAAATCTTCCGGTTTATTTCCCGAACAGTTGTTAGAAATGAGCGCTCTTGATACTGGGGACGGTTATGAGATTTTAGCCGTAGCTGGGGGTTTATATCAAAAATATCAGGCTTTGTTGAGGAGTCGGGAATTCATCGATTACGACGAGATGATTTTAGCCGCTTTGCGGGTGTTGGAAAATCCGAGGGCGAGGGCGATCGAGCAAAAGCAAGTATTTGCTGTTTTCGAGGACGAAGCGCAGGATTCTACACCTTTGCAGACTCGGCTTTTGGAAACATTGGCGATCGATCCCGATCATCCTACTTTACCTCCCAATTTTATCAGAGTTGGCGACCCAAATCAAGCGATTAATTCTACTTTCACTCCCGCCGATCCGATTTATTTTAACCAATTTTGCGATCGGTGCGAAGTAGAGAATAACTTAGCGACAATGGACGGCGCAGGTCGCAGCACCCAGGTGATTATCGATGCGGCTAACTTTATGTTGCAATGGGTAAATAGCTCGAAATTAGCGGGAACCGAACAGCCTTTTCGCGACCAAACTATTAAGCCAGTACCCAGCCATGACCCGCAGCAGAATGCAAATCCTGCCCCCATTGGTCGCGGCTTAGAATTGCATACTCCCCGCGATATTTACCATACAATTGAGTTAATTGGCAAGCGGGTAATTGAGTTGGTAGAGGAATTTTTACCGACCGATTTTGAATTTAGCAGGGATGGCAAAGATATCGATTCAGGGGGAGAAGCGAGCGATGGGGAAAATAGTGCCAAATTGCCGTTAGAAAATCTGAAATCGATGGCTATTTTGGTGCGGGAAAACAAACAAGGTAAGTTTATCAAAGAAGTGCTGGAAAATCCTCAAAAACACGGATTAAGCTTTGATTTGCGGAAATACGGGATTAAAATTGAGGATGTGGGAGAGCGGGACAGACATTCTCAAGTACCTTGGGAAATCTTAACACTGCTGCAATTCCTCGATCGCCCGCACTCTCCAGATTACCTGAAAGCAGCCTTAAAGATTTTGAGCGATCGGCAACTGATCCCCAAACAAGACTACAATGCTTTTGCGACTAGCCCCGAGCAATTTCTTTACCCAGGCCCCCTAGACCCGCAGCAGTCAGACCCGGTTCGCAAATGCCGCTATTTTTGCTGCGGTTTGCTGCAAGCTAGCTTAGAACTGCCACCCTACCAAATTATTTCATTCTTAGCCTTAGCGCTGCAATACGACCAAACAGAATTAGCCACCGCCGACAAATTAGCAGAACGAGTAGCAATCCAAACAGCCGGCAACAATTCAATGCGTAATATTTTGGATGTACTAAGCGAAATTGTCAGTTCCGAAAGATTTGAACCTGTGGATGCAGACGACAAAATAGAAGAACGCTATACCAGCAAAGGTCAACTAACAATTATTACCATGCACAAAGCTAAAGGATTGGATTGGGATTGCGTATTTTTGCCGTTTCTGCACGAACAAACCATCCCCGGAAATTTGCGAGTTTTGCCACAAACCCGATTTTTAGGAGATTTCACTTTAGCAGAGGTAGCGAGAGCACAAATTAGAGCAAGTTTGCACGAAAAATATCCTTTACCAAATCTAGGCGAAGCCTGGGAACAAGCAGGTTATTTGAAGACAGCAGAAGAGTTTCGACTGCTGTATGTGGCGATGACGCGAGCAAAAAGCTTGCTGTGGATGGCGGCGGAGAAGAAAGGGCCTTTTACTTGGAACAAACCGGAGAATTTGCAAGAGCAAAAACCTTGTCCGGTAATGCCTGTTTTGAAGCAGAGATTTCCGAGTAATGCGATATAAAATTAAGTAAGAAGTATAGCAATCTTTGCAGGAGTCGTAAACTTTTTAGGAGTGCTATATAAATTTCATATATTTATCGAAACTCTTTCTTTATCTAATACGCAATTCTCAAGTATGCTGATTGTTTTAATGTGGCTGCTAAGCGGTAAATTTGCTCATAATTCAGGTTACTCCGATTACTCAAAAATAAATATTTGCTGCCTCTACCTGTAATTCCTATTGCTAGACTATCTCTCGTTGCGGCCCTTAGCTCAAAATGGTGTTTCTGCCTGTAGGTATAACTTTTCTCCCAACTGCGGATGCTCAAAAGAAAGTTCCCGCGCGTGCAGGTGTAGCCGCTTCGCAGCAGCCCGATATCCGTAAAGCCGATCGCCCAAAATAGGTATCCCCAACCCTCGAACATCCGCTGCATGAACCCTTAATTGATGCGTGCGTCCCGTCAGCGGCAAAAACTCGACGCGATCGCAATTTCCCTCCCTCGCCATTACCTGAAAGCGAGTAACACTGGGTTTTCCGCACTCCCAATTGACTTGCTGGTAAGGGCGATTTTCTGGATCGCCCCAAAGAGGGAGATCGATCGTCCCCGCATCAATTTTTACAGTACCCGAAAGCACCGCTTCATAAACTTTGTGAACCTGCTTTGTTTCAAATTGCTGCCTGAGCTGACTGCTAGTTTCTTTGTCCCGCGCCAATAGCAAAATCCCAGATGTTTCCCCATCTAAACGATGCACAACTGTCAAATTAAAACTATCCGGTAACAAGTTACGCAAACGACTAAAAACACTATCTTGATTTTCCAAATAACGACCGGGAACTGACAGCAAGCCAGAGGGTTTATTGACAGCGATTAACCATTTGTCTTCATAAATAATCGGTAGCATTTGCGTAACGGGCAAGATGCCCGTTCCACAAGAAAAATTATTCCTTGTGCGGTGGGCTTCTAGCCCGCCCGTAAAACCCTCATTTATATTAGAAACAATCTGATTTTGAGCCAATCCTGACAGCAAAAAACCCATCAAGGGCTGGCACCGATCGCCACAAGCACCATAAAATTCTCCCTGTATCTTATCCCCCGATGGCGGCCCCCACCAAAACTCAGCCATTGCCAGCGGTTTCAGATTGTGTACTGCCGCGTAGTGGAGCAATTTTGGCGCGCAACAGTCGCCGGTGCCAGTGGGAATAGAATTGGTTGGCATCAATGAGGAGAGCGAGATCGATTTTCCCAAAAAATTCACCAGAGTGTAAGCCGCGTGCATTTGTGTCTGAAGTTCGCGGGAAAGTTCTTTTCGCCGCTGTTTCAGCGCCCGCATCCGCTCATCTGCAGCTTCAATTAATTGTTTTAGCGGCTGCAATGTTTCATCCCGCTGCCGTTTTAATTGCCTGCGTTCCATTTTCTCCAAACGGCTTTCTTGATTCAGTTGTTCCAGGGCAATTTCTAGTGTTTCTGCTGCGAGAGTTTGACACAGTAACTGGCGTTTTTCATCTCGCTGCTGCTTGGAATTGCGGTGCCGAGCGCTCAAAACTTGCAATTGCACTTCAAACTCCCGAAATAAGGCTTCATACTCTTGTCGCTGCGGGAGTTGATTCAGTGCAATAAGTTCCTGTTTCATCGCCTCCAATTGAGTTAACGTGCGGGCTTCCTCAAAAGCAACTCGATCTCGTCCCGGAATCGGTGGCACCCAGCCCTCAACAATGCTGCAACCGTTCAGCAGCCCGGAAAATGCTTTGAGTATCCCCTGTTCCCCCGAAGGCATCTCCACCAGTAATACGCCGTACATCTTGCCCTCGCGATCGTAGGCATCGTCAGCAGCAAGGTACTGCATCAAACCCCGGGCGAGCTCCTCGGACATTCGAGTACGCGGCAGTCTCAGCAGCTCGCCACTTTGAGGACAACGGCCTTCGTACCAATAATTAGGGCGCGAGTCGATCGACTCCCGATCGCAGTCAGTGAAATCTAAAAGCGTGTGCAACTCTAGCATCTTAAATTTGGTTTTAAACCTGAATTAGGGCATATGTGCTTGTCTCCTCGATGCTTTCGGTCAATCGAAAATCGAAAATCGACTGACCGTATCTTACAGCGGTGTACCGAAAGTGGGAAGGGTGCATAATTTTATACCTACTTGAATTAAGTAAAAATGATTTGTCGCACCAAGCCTGATATGCTAAATTTGTTTCAAAACAGCAGCGATATTAAGAAAAGCATAAGTTAATATATAAGACCGCAAGCTTGTTATCCCACTAAATTTTTATGTGAAAGGCGTATGCCAGACCTCTCGACTTCGGCTACAGAAAACTCCTCAAACCCCCAGCCAGCGCTGCTGCCGCCGATTTTAAGAATTTTTGCAGCATTTCCAGATTACGATCGGGGCAATAGATTGTACGCCGCAGGAAGGTACGAAGCGGCAGTTCTTTGCTACGGAAAAGCCGTTCAAATTAAGCCGGACTGGGCCCGGGCGTGGCTGAATCTGGGCAAAGCTTACAAGCAACTGCACTCCTACGCAGAAACCGTAGCCTGCGCCGATCGAGCTACAGCAATTAATCCCGAAGAATACTGGGCTTGGATGCTGCGCGGCACAGGGCTGTTAAGTTTGCAAAATCACTCAGAAGCGCTCGCGGCTTTCGACACCGCAATTCAAATCAATTCAGAAAAGCACGAAGCTTGGTATCAGCGAGGCCGAGTTTTAGAGGAATTGCAGCAGTGGGATGCAGCCGCAACCTGTTACAAAAAAGCAACCCAACTTCATCCGAATTTGCCCGCCATGTGGTACCGGCAAGGTAACGTGTTGGTTCAAGCGGAGCGCTATCCTGAAGCCGTGGCCGCTTTCGAGCGCGCGCTGAAACTCGTCCCCACTAATTGGGAAGCTTGGCTGAACCGAGGTTTGGCTTTGATGAAAGCCGAACGCTACGCTGAAGCTGTAACTTCTTACGATCGCGCCATTCAACTGCAACCACAAAATAGTCTGGCTTGGTTCAATCGGGGCATTGCTTCCGCAAAACTGCACAAATATGCAGAAGCAGTGACAGCATACGATCGCGTACTGCAAATGCAGCCCAACGACTGCGAAGCTTGGTTTTATAAAGGAATGGCCCTCAAACACCAGTGGGCAGACGCGGCAATTGCTTGTTTCGATCGGGCAATTCAAATTAATTCTTTTTATCCCGAAGCATGGATCGGGCGCGGTCAAACACTGTCAGAATCGAGAGATTTTGAAGGGGCGATCGCAGCTTTTGACCAAGCCGTTCAAATTAATCCGAATTTTCCCGAAGCTTGGCTCGGTAGAGGCATCGCCCTGGCAGGATTGGAACGCTACAAAGAGGCAATTATCGCTTACAGCAATGCCCTACAAATTGAAGGTAATTTTCTAGAAGCTTGGAACTTGCGAGGCGAAGCTCTGGAAAAATTACAGCAATACGAAGAAGCGATCGCCTGTTTTGATAAAGTAATCTCTCTGACTTCAGAAGCAGAAATTACATCAAAAGTAGGGTTGCAGCAAGGCGCAGCGCTGGAAAAATTGCAGCGTTACGAAGAAGCCGTCGCAGCTTACAACCGCGTACTAAAAATCGTGCCAGACAATTTTGAAGCTTGGTTGAAACGCGGCAACGCTTTGTTTAAATTGCAGCAGTACGAACAAGCTCTAGCATCATACGATCGAGCAATTACTGTCTGGCCGGACAACTATCAAGGCTGGGTACAGCGAGGTTTGATCCTAGGGGAAATGCAGAATTATTCCCAAGCACTCATCGCTTTTGACCAAGTGATTCAACTCAAGCCAGACAACTGGGAAGCTTGGGCGCAGCGGGGTGACGTTTTGCAAAAATTGCAGCGAACTCAAGATGCTATTAGCTCTTACGGAGTCGCCCTCGAAATCAAACCCGATTACTACGAAGCTCTAGTAAGTCGAGAAGAATTGAGACTCAAGGGCGCGATGTCAGGAAAGTGGTAAGGGGAAATGGACGCATAGTTTTGAAATTGCTTTGTTCCTCGTAATACCGCGCTGGGGTAAAGTTTGAGCTATTTAACTTAAAACTAAAAAAACTTCCCTCTTCTCTCTTCCTCTGCGTTCTCTGCGCCCTCTGCGGTTAATAAAAAAATCTAATTCCCCAAACAATTAGTATTGCTAGATCCGCGTGAATATCCTGATCATAATTAATGATATTCTTTCCGTTAAAATAACCTTTGTCAAGTTGAAAACCCACGTATAGCAATCCTAAATCATTATCAAGACTAGGATACAATTATATGCAATACTTGATTGTGACAATAAAAAGATGAAT
>NZ_JAUBQX010000050.1:0-42668 GCF_036701505.1 Microcoleus sp. Pol11C2 | reverse complement strand
GTCGCTTTTATCAACAAGGTATGGGGGCTGCAACCCTTATTCGGTCTATCTCCTAGACCTTTTTGTCACCCCCCCAGCTAAAAACCATTCCCCTTAATCCCGTTCCAACCACCCCCGCATTTTACCCGGATTAAGCAAACCGTAAGGATCGACCAACTCTTTAAACTGCAACTGTTCCACATTAATACTTTTCATCCCTCCATCTTCCAATATATAAGTGTGAGGATTAGCAATCAGTGCGCCTTGCTCTTCGTGATAGCGAATAATTTCATTGAGCCGTGATTCCGTAGTGTAGCGAACTATTTGCAAAGCAGCCGCGATCGCCCTGCCATTCATCCGCAAAAACTCCAAGTGCATCATCACCTCATCCCCATAATAATGGTACAGTTCCTCAATTAACTTCAAACCTTTATCGGGGGGAAAAAGCGTCTGCAAATAAGTCAGAGATGGGTCAGCGCTGCGAGCGTGCAGAGTTGTATGATTCCAAGTAAATTCAGCAATTGCTGCGCCTTTGCTCGCTGCTTGCGCGTTTTTTTGATAGCAAATTGTGCCACCATATTCGCGCACCAAATCTTGCAGCGGTTCCAGACAAGATTCAGCTACCATTAACAAAGCGCAGTGCTTACCTTCAGGAATCTCCTCGCGGAAAGCAGCAAAATAAGCAGGAATCGGCCAAGCACAAACACAAATTAGTTTTTTGATAATTCCGTCAGCATCGCCCAAAGCTTTACCGAAGTTAGCCGATGTCATAAAATCGTCAAAAGCGACGATGATTTCCGCCCAAGGATAAGCAGGGGCGAGGGGAATTTCTAACTCCGTAATAATCCCATTTGTGCCGTAAGCGTGATTGACTTTTTGCACTTCATCGCCGCGCAATTCGATGACGCGGGGATCGTCTTCCATTGTAACGACTCGAACGGCATGAAGATTTCCTCGATCGCGCAATTGCCCGTAAGTTATCGAACCAATTCCCCCGCTACCGCCGCCGATAAATCCCCCAATCGTTGCGGTGCGATAGGTTGAGGGAACCATCCGCAATTCCCAACCCGTTTCTCGCGCTTGTTTGTCGAAAACCGACATTTTCACCCCTGGTTCTACGCAAGCTAAACCCGGTTTGATCCAGCGGATACTGTTCATTTTGCTGGTATCTAAAATGACGCCGCCCTTGAGGGGAATGCACTGCCCGTAATTGCCCGTTCCTGCACCTCTAACAGTTAGCGGAATTTTGGATTTGACGCAGGCTGCTGCAATCCGCAAAACTTCGGCTTCGCTGGCGGGACGAACTACTAAATCTCCTGTTTTATCACTTAAGAGAGGTTGCAAAACTGGACTGAAGTGATAATAGTCTTGAGATAGCTTGACAACTTGCGCGCGATCGCTAATTATTTCAATTCCCGAGAGTTCCGAAGAAAAAGCATCCCAGTCAATACTTTGAATCGCAGTTGCAGTCATTTTGTTTCCTCCATGCTGGCAGTATTATATATTTTATCAAGCAGAAATTAGTAAGATAAAATACTAACTGCAATCTTTATTTAAGTAGTAAGGTGTGCCGAAGCGCACCCTACATATAGAAGTTCTGCCTCCAAGACTGCTTTTTTCAATTAACAAATCCCCCAAACACTGCCATACCGTAGTATTTCCAAGGAACTGCAACAGTCTCAAACCCTGCTTTTGCCAGCATTTCCAAATGTGCCGAAAGTGTAGCTAGGCGATCGGGATTAGAATACCCGTAAGAGACACTCGTCCCCACATTTGCGCGAATTTGTGCTAAGGTTTCCCCCTGATTTCGCGCCCAATCTTCTCGCGCCGCTTGATAAATATCTTTCATTGCTGCCGATTCTGCTAAAAGAGGATCGGCATTCCAAAAACAGCCACCAGCATTTAAACTTTCGCGAATGCGTTGAAACAATTTCAACTTCATCTCATCCTCAAGATGATGAATTGCCAGAGAGGAAATGCAAGCATTGAATTTATCGCCCAAGCCTGATAAATTTGGATTGTTTGCCCATTCTCCAAAATCCATTTCTAAACCAGTCCACCGGGCTGCGTATCCTGCCGACTCTATTTTGGCGCGGGCAAAATCAAGCATTCGCGGCGAGTAATCGACAGCAACTATTTCCGCCGATGGGTAGCGTTGGAGAACTTTTAAAGTGAGTTCCCCCGTCCCGCAGCCGAGTTCTAAAATGCGATGGTTTGTGTTAGCAATGCAGCCTGCTAATACATCCAGCATTTCGTCATATTTAGGTAAAAGTCGCCGAATGCCGGTATCAAAATCAGCAGTATTGACGAAAACTTCTCCCGGAAAAATTTCCTTGTTAGTAGGTGAGACAGTAGAGTCAGAATTCACGATCGCCAACTATAGACTACAATTGCTATCCTAACCGAAATAGAACAAAAAATGCGTGAACTAGGGACACGGCACTGCCGTGTCCTTACACGATCATCTGTACTTTACTTAACAGAAAACCACTATCAAGTTATGCGTATTCTTACGGATAAGCGAAACACTCGCGGTAATCAATAATTAACCATCCCTTGCACTCTCCAGTCTGGCTTTACCCCTGACGCCAGCAAAACACTCTGAACAAGCAGTGTTATGTTAGTAGTGCATAAATTCCAATCAAGATTAAACCTCACGCTTGAGGATACCATGCGCCAGTTGATTTCTAGAATTCCGGCTGCCATCAGCCAATTAATTTACAAGCGAATTCTGCTTGCGGTGACAATTTTATTTTGTGTAGGTGTAGGAGTAGCGATGGCAAATATGTCTCGTCTTTCCTCAACCCTAATTGAATCGCAAGCCCTCCAAAATGCCACCCTCTATGCCCAAGCTGTTAAAGAAGCCCGCACCCTTTATAGTTCGGATGTTGTCAATCCTCTCAACACCGCTAAAGCAATTAACTTTACTCACGACTACAAGCCGACAAAAGTAACTATTCCGGTACCGGCAACTTTCTTAATAGAACTGGGCAACCAGATCACTAACAAAAATCCCGAAGTGTTACTTCGTCTATACAGCGACTACCCGTTTCCCTGGCGGCGAAAAGAAGGCGGAGTCCGAGACGATTTTGAACGGCAAGCTATTACCTACTTGACGAAAAATCCGACACAAAAATTTTTCCGAGTTGATAATTATCGCGGCAAGCCAGCCTTTCGATATGCCGAGGCAGATATTCTAAGTCCTAGCTGCGTTAACTGTCACAATACTCACCGCGACAGTCCTAAAAATGATTGGAAAGTGGGCGATGTACGGGGAATATTAGAAATTATTCAACCTCTCGATACCATAACTAAAACTACTCAAAGTGAACTTAAAAACCTGTTTTTACTGTTAGCAGGACTTTCATTTTTAGGAATCACAGGATTGACTTTATCGATCAGCAGGTTGCGCCAAAATGCTAAACAATTAGAACAGCGCGTCAGGGAACGCACGGCACAATTGCAAGAAACTAATGTAGAATTGCTGAAAGAACAGGAAAAGAGCGATCGCCTGCTGCTCAATATTTTACCCGAATCCATTGCTGCCAAGCTAAAAAACGGTCAAAGCAGTATTGCTGACGGCTTCGCAGAAGTCACGATTTTGTTTGCGGATATCGTGGGCTTTACGGTGCTTTCATCACAAATATCTCCCGAAGAATTGCTCAAGTTTCTCAACGAAATTTTTTCAGCCTTCGATGGTTTAACGGAAAAGTACGGCTTGGAAAAAATCAAAACAATTGGAGATGCTTACATGGTAGTGGGAGGTTTGCCAAATCCCAGCACCAACCACGCGGAAAGCATTGCGGAAATGGCTTTAGATATGCAGGAGGAATTAGCAAAATTTAATCCCAAACATCATACAGAAATTAACATTCGCATCGGCATCAATACCGGGCCTGCAATTGCGGGGGTTATTGGCACTAAAAAATTTATTTACGACCTCTGGGGCGATGCCGTCAATACAGCATCCCGCATGGAATCCCACGGGATTGCCGGGGCGATTCAAGTCACACAATCAACTTACGATATCTTGCAAAATAAGTATCTGTTTGAAGACAGAGGAATTATCCACATCAAAGGTAAGGGCGATATGAATACTTATCTGCTTGCGGGCAGGCTAGTCAGCGCAGTTTCGGTTTAATTTGTTTATTATATTATTAAGGGGTATGCTACTTAGTCCGAAGTCATCAGTCATTCGTTGTTAGTCGTCAGCCAAGAACTAACAGTTAATAACTGCTGGCTGTTGACTGCTGAACATTACAGGAATTAAACAGGGGATGTGAGAAACCCGGTTTCTGCGCGGTTGCTTCATTGACACACCCAAAATTGATTACCAGAAACCCGGTTTTTTTCCTATGTCCTACATTAGCCATTGGCAAAATAGTAAATTTTATGCGATCGCGGATTTTATCATTCTTAAAATTTTTCCAATCTCGCTTGTCTAGGCAAATAGCTTTGTGGGTATTTGCTAGCATTCTTGTCATAGAGGGAATTATTTTAGTTCCCTCTTATTTTCGGCGAGAAAATGAACTTTTAAGTCAACTAGAACAGGTATCTCGCGCGACTGTTGATTCCCTAGAGTTTTTGCTTCAACAAGATATTTCCGATCGCACTTTCTTGCAAGAAGAAGTAAAAAATATTATTAAGGATTCTCAAGTAGTATTAGGACTATCTATTTACCAAGCTAACGGTCAGCTAATATATACACTTGGCGAACCCCCAGAAATCAGTTTAAAGCAACTAAAAAGAGCTCGTATAGTTCACAGTCACAATTTCGATGGCAAGCGCTACGATATTGCTTGGACAGAGCGACATTTTGGAGGCGATTACATCTTAATTGTTCGCCACGATGCTTCCACCGTTCAACCGGAACTCTACGCATTTATCGGGCGGATTGCCGTTCTAGTCATCATTATATCAGCCTTTGTCACTTCTGTTACTATGTTTTTTTTAGGGGTGACAGTAATTTCACCTCTCTTGAGATTGCGCGATGACTTGATCGCCGCCGGAGACGCTTTGAGCAAAGATCGAGAACAACCTGATTTCTACTCTCTGTCTGTCAAACGGGATGACGAGTTAGGAGAACTCATGGTCGCATTTAATCAAATGTTTCACCGAGTTTACAAGGAAATCGCACAGCGGAAACAAGCTGAGGAAATATTGCGCGCCGAACAAGAAAAGTCGGAACGTTTATTACTAAATATATTACCGGTAATGATTGCCGATCGCCTAAAACAAGGTCAGATAAATATTGCGGATGGATTTGCCGAGGTTACGGTTTTGTTTGCTGATATTGTGGGCTTTACCGAAATATCTTCGCGCACGTCTCCTGAAGAATTAGTAGAATTACTTAACAAAATATTTTCATCTTTCGATAGGTTGAGCGAACAATACGGCTTAGAAAAAATTAAGACGATAGGCGACAATTATATGGTAGCAGGCGGTTTGCCACTTCCCTGTACAAATCACGCTGAATCTATTGCCGAAATGGCTCTGGAAATGCAGCAAGAAATTATGAAATTCCGCGACGAATGCGGTAAACCTCTCAATATCCGCATTGGCATTAATACTGGGCCTGTTGTAGCAGGTGTTATCGGCACTAAAAAGTTTATTTACGATTTGTGGGGAGATGCTGTCAATACAGCAAGCCGCATGGAATCTCAGGGACTTCCGGGTAAAATTCAAGTTAGCAACTCAACTTATGAGTTGCTGTGCGATAAGTATTTGTTGGAAAAGCGCGGTAAAATCAATGTTAAAGGCAAAGGATCTATGACGACTTATTTGCTCAAAGGCAGAAAATTGTAACTGACAATTTTAACCATCGCCCGCGAATACGTGGTATGGGGGCTGACGTTTCCAGGCAGCCCCCATCGACACCAAACTAGATTTTTTTTGAAGGAACCGCGAAGACGCTAAGGACACGAAGGAAGAGGAGAAGAAAGAATCAAAAATAAAAAGTTTATAAGTGAGTTAAACTTGCTATATTAAAAGACAACTTAATATTAGTTTGATTGGTAAAAATGACTGCGAATCAGGAACAGAATTCTTCAACTTCACCGATTTGGCAGCCCTTCACGCAAATGAAAACGGCTGCCCCGCCGCTGAAGGTAATTCGCGGCAAAGGATCGGTGCTGGAATTAGCAGACGGACGGCAAATTCTCGACTGCATTTCGAGTTGGTGGGTGACTGTTCACGGGCACAGCCATCCGGTTCTCGCTGAGGCTCTTTACGAACAAGCCCAAAAGTTAGAACACGTAATCTTTGCGGGATTTACTCACGAACCTGCCCAGAAACTTGCTAATAAATTGCTAACTCATACGCCTGCTTCTTTAACGCGGATTTTCTTTTCTGATAACGGATCGACTGCTGTTGAAGTTGCTCTGAAAATGGCTTTTCAATATTGGCGCAATCTCGGAGAAACTAACCGCACTAGCTTTATTAGTTTTGAGGGAGGTTATCATGGCGATACTGTGGGCGCGATGTCTGCTGGGAGAAGTTCGCTGTGGTGGGAATCTTTTGCACCTTTAATGTTTGCTGGGGATGTTGTTCCTTTTCCCGCGACTTTTGACGGCGATGAGGAGGTGGAAAGCAAAGAGGCGGCGAGTTTGGAGAAATTGGAGTTTTTGTTAAAGCAGGGCGGCTATGCGGGAATTTTTATCGAACCTTTGGTGCAAGGTGCCGGGGGAATGCGAATGTGCCGCCCTGAGTTTTTGCAGGATCTCGCACAACTTGCCCGCCAGTTTAATGTATTGTTGATTTACGATGAAGTAATGACTGGTTTTGGCCGCACGGGCGAACTGTTTGCCTCTGTTAAATCTGCAACTTCACCGGATATCCTGTGTTTGTCTAAAGGATTGTCTGGCGGCTGTTTGCCACTTGCTGTCACAATGGCATCGGAGGATATTTATCAAGCCTTCTGGCGAGATGAACCGGACAAAGCTTTTTTTCACAGCCATTCTTACACCGGAAATCCCTTAGCTTGTGCGGTGAGTGTAGCATCCTTGGAGCTTTTGGAGCAAAACCCAAATGTGTATCAAGGAATGGAAAAATTGCACCGCCAATACCTGAATCAATGGCTGAGAAATCATCCTAAACTCGAACGGATTCGGACTTGCGGCACCATCGCAGCAATGGATGTGAAAACGGAAAGCGTTTCCGGTTATTTTAATGACATCGCTCCTGTATTGAAAGCCAGATTTCTCGAAGCGGGGTTTTTGCTCCGCCCCTTGGGAAATACGCTTTACTTGATGCCTCCCTACTGCATTTCTCCTGATGAACTAGAATCGATTTATCGGGTAATTCGTCAGGTTTTGGATACTCTGTAAACCCTTTAATTTTAGTAATGAATTTACCCAATTGGAACGATTTGGCTGACGACGCGCTGGCGGGCAAATGTATCTCTCGCGAGCAATCTTTAGCCGTATTGCGCGCACCGGATGAGGTTTTGCTGGAACAACTAAACGCAGCTTATCGGGTGCGCCGCCACTACTGGGGAAACCGAGTCAGGCTGCACTATTTGTTAAATGCTCAAAGTGGTCTTTGTCCTGAAGATTGCCATTATTGTTCTCAGTCAAAAATTTCGACTGCGGAAATTGAGAAATATCCGCTTTTAGCTAAGGAGAAAATTCTAGATGCCGCCCAACGCGCAGCAGAGTTAAAAGCTGGTACGTTTTGTTTGGTGATTTCGGGCCGCCAACCCAACGCATCTACTTTCGATCGCGTTTTGGATGCGGTTGAGACTGTGAAGGCAAATTATAACCTGAAAATTTGCGCTTGTTTGGGATTGTTGAGCGAGGAGCAAACTCATCGGCTGGCTAAAGCTGGAGTCGATCGCGTAAATCACAACCTCAATACTTCCGAATCATATCACTCGGACATTTGCACGACTCACACTTTTGGCGATCGGGTTGAAACCGTCGAACACGTAAAAGCAGCGGGAATCACAACTTGTTCCGGCGGAATTTTGGGGATGGGCGAATCGGATGATGATGCGATCGATTTAGCGCTTTCGCTTCGCAACTTGGGCGTTACTAGCGTGCCGGTCAACTTTTTCATTCCGATTCCCGGCACGCCATTTGCAGAGGTGAACAGGTTAACTCCCCGCCAATGTTTGCGAATTCTCTGTTTGTTCCGATTTTTGCTTCCCAGTCAAGAAATTCGGATTGCTGGGGGACGCGAGGTGCATTTGCGATCGCTGCAACCTCTGGGACTTTACCCGGCTAATTCTATCTTTGTGGGCGATTATCTGACAACTCCCGGACAAGCTGCCCATCAAGATTGGGACATGATTCGAGATGCGGGATTTGCGATCGAATCCCCGGAAGGTTCTCTTTTAGAAGTTGATTCAGCAGTTACCAAACCCGAACAAAAAACCCTGGTTGTTTAACTATTATAGTAGTTTTCAATCGGATGAAATAGAGTAGGACACGGCTGTGCCGTGTCCCTACCCAATATCTATATTTCACGTTTACGCATGGGAAGAGAAACCGGATTTCTGAGGTAGCAAATGCGTCAGCCGTAAGTTCTTAGATTGTAGTCAGAAATCCCTATTATCCGGTTGACATTCTTCAATCTAAAATCTAAAATCTAAAATCTAAAATCTTACAAGGGGGGGAAATTGTGGACAAACGCGAAGAAATTACGATCGCAGAATACCAGCTAACTGCCGAATCTTTCCGAGAAGGAACTTGGCATCACGACGTATCCCAAAATCGCGAGGCACTGACCGCTGCTATGCCCCGCAATCCCGGTAAAATTCTCGATATAGGATGCGGCCCGGGACGAGATTTAGTAGCGTTCAAGAGCCAAGGACACACAGTTGTAGGCTTAGATGCAACTCCGGCTTTTGTAGAAATAGCTAAGAAGTTATCGGGATGCGAAGTTTGGCAGCAGTCTTTTCTGAATCTAGACTTGCCAAAAGCAGAATTTGACGGTATTTTTGCCAATGCTTCCCTGATTCACGTTCCCAGCGATGAGATGGTAAAAGTGCTGCAAGATTTGCACAAAGCCTTAGTTGTTAGCGGTGCAATTGTCATGTCAATGTGCCGGGGAAATTGGGAGGGATACGACGAGCGGCCGACTGGAAAACGCTATACTGCTGGATGGGAATATCATACTTTAGCGCCTTGTTTAGAACAAGCAGGATTTGCAATTGTCAATCACTACTATCGCCCCCCCGGCTTACCCCGCGAAGCTCAATCTTGGGTAGTAATGGTAGGCAAAAAAATCTAACGTAAATTGGAAATTGGGAAGAGGTAATTGCGAATCCTTCCCCTCTCTTCCTCTGCGCCCTCTGCGCCCTCTGCAGTTAAAAAAAACTAATTTAAAAATTTACAGAGGATTGTTGTATACTGTTCCACAGTCAAATAAACCAATTTCTGCACCACTTAAAACACAATTAATATGACAGAGAAATCCCACATTTTTTTAGCTGGTGCTAGTCGAGGAGTCGGCTTAGAAATCGCGAAATGTCTGATTGCACAAAATATGCAAGTAACTGCACTTTTGCGATCGCCCGCTACCAACACCGAATTAGAAACCATGGGCATCAAAGTCGTGACAGGCGATGCTTTGGATGCTGCCGCTATGGAAGCTGCGATGGCTGGCGGTGAGCCAATTCATGCCGTAATAAGCACAATTGGCGGCTTGCCAAAAGATGGAGAAAGATCCGATTATTTGGGCAACAAAAACTTGATTGATGCGGCTGTCAAAGCAGGCGTGCAAAAATTTATTTTAGTTTCATCCATCGGTAGCGGTAACAGTGCCACTGCTTTGCAACCGCAAGTTTTGGAAACTTTGGGCCCGGTCTTAATTGAGAAAGAAAAAGCCGAAAATCATTTGATAGAAAGCGGGATGATTTATACAGTGATTCGTCCGGGCGGACTAAAATCGGAACCTGCCACAGGCAACGGCATTTTAACAGAAGATTGTCGAGTTGCTGGAACTATTCACCGGGCGGATGTAGCGCAGCTAGTTTGTCAGTGTTTAGTTTCTGATGCTGCTAACAATAAAGTTTTGTCGGCGGTAGACAGGCAAATGCTTTACGGCAATCCAGAATTTGAGGTGTTAAATCTTTAGGGGCGGGTTTAGCGCAAAATAAGCTGTTTGGCATCTAAATTGTATTTTTTGGGCGGGCTAGAAGCCCACCCCACAATAAATTAAACTTTTGTGGAACAGGCATCTTGCCTGTTCCACAAAATGGTGCCTGATGTGAGTAAAACCCGATCGCACTCAAGAATCGAAAGGCTTAATCCACGATCGCCCGATCGCCCAATCCAAAACCAAACCCGCGATCGCAAACAATACCACACTCTCGACACCGCGAACCGCAAACGGCAATAACTCCTGTAGTGCGGGCATCTTGCCGGGTTCAAAAAACAATCCAGCATCCAATTGTCCAAAAGCCCGCACCAACCCAAAAGCCAACACCGCACCAGATTTAAGTTGCGGGTTAACATCTCGGCGAATCGCATAGCGGTAAGTCACGCCGAACAAAAAACCGCCCAAAAGTGCGATCGCCCCTCTGAAGGCAAAATTTAGGTCAATTTCCCTTACCTGCAAACTCGCCAGAGAATCCAACCTATCCGCTAGAATTAAGCTATTACCAAGGGCGATCGCCCCAAAACCCAGCAAACAAGACAAAGCAGCAACACTCCCTGCCTTCAAAGATTCTACCCGTTCAGCGGCACTAAAATTTGACGAATCCTTCACAGCGCCCTCATTTCAAAAATGGCTCAAATTGACTTATCATAAGGTTTGGAGTCACTTTGTACAGTTTGTTCAATAAATAGCTATGGATATTTTGTCACTCGGTTGGGTTTCGGTGCTAGTTCTGTTCTCCTTCTCAATTTCAATGGTCATTTGGGGACGCAACGGTTTCTAGATTCCAGAATAGCTTGCGGGGCAAGCTTTTTCACTGCCCCGCATTTTTTTTTAATCCTATTTAACACACTCAAAATAACAGGAGTGGGAAACATGACAGCCAAAAAAATCTTAATGTTAGTCGGCGACTTTGTAGAAGACTACGAAGTAATGGTGCCTTTCCAAGCACTGCAAATGGTAGGTCACACCGTCCACGCCGTCTGCCCGGACAAAGCTGCAGGCCAAACAATTCGCACCGCTATTCACGACTTTGAAGGCGATCAAACATACAGCGAAAAACCCGGTCACAACTTCACTTTGAACGCGACTTTTGACGAAATCAACCCGGCCGACTACGACGCTTTGATTATCCCGGGAGGACGCGCCCCAGAATACATCCGCCTCAACGAACAAGTGCTGCAAATTACCCGCTACTTTGCCAACAGCAAAAAGCCGATCGCATCTATTTGTCACGGCTTACAGGTTCTAACAGCAGCAGGCGTACTCGAAGGCAAACGCTGCACCGCATACCCCGCTTGCAGCCCCGACGTACTCCGGGCCGGCGGCAAATATACAGAAGTTCCAGTTACCGAAGCCGTAGTCGATGGCAATTTAGTCACCGCCCCCGCGTGGCCAGCACATCCTAACTGGCTGGCTGAATTCCTGAAAGTTTTGGGAACGAAGATCGAACATTCAGAGAAAGTCGAAGTGTGACTATTTTCACAGTCAAAGTTAAACCGAATTCCAAACAGCAAAGCATCGAAGAGCAACCAGACGGCAGCCTCACAATACATCTCAAGTCGCCGCCAGTCGATGGTAAAGCCAATCAAGAATTAATCATGCTGTTGGCGAAAAAGTTTAAAGTGCCGAAATCTGCGATCGGCATTAAATCCGGTTTTTCCTCCCGAAATAAACTCGTGGAAATTCCAATGGAACCTTTCACTTACAAATAAACGTAATACCAAATCTATCTAAAGAGGGATATAGACTCAGCTTTAAAAGTATAGATTATAGTTGTAGAGTTAGAATATAAAATTATGAGCATTGAAAATAGAGTCGAAGCAACAGCCAAGAATATTGAAGGCAAAATCCAAGAAGCTGTTAGCGAAGTTACAGGCAATCAGAAAGATAAATTAGAAGGTCAAGCCAAGCAGGACGAAGCATCAGCAATTCACCTGAAAGAAGATCTCAAAGATAAAGCAAAAGAGATTGTAGACAAAGCTTAGTAACAGTATTTGCTACAAGTTTCCTGCCTACTAAATCCCGCAAACGATATGTTTGCGGGATTGTTTTTATAATGAGCTTAAATCATTAGTAACAATATCTTGGGACGGGTTTTACACACCATAATTGCCCAAAACTAACCATCTCATAAACCTACCTCCCCCCAGCCCCAAATTCAGAATTAATTGAATTGAATGGTTGGGCGACGATGCTTAATCGGGGTTATTTGTTGGGTGGGGGCGGGTTTATCAACATTATTGGTGCGTGGCAAAATTCATCGGCGAATTGAGGGGTGGTAAAATTCATGGGTGAACGCGCCCCTACAGATTCTACTTTTTTGCCCAATCCCTCCGCTACGCAGGGCGAAGATGCTGTTTGGCCAATGCCCTGTTTGGCCGATGCCCAATTCCCAATGCCAATAAAAAAGCCAGGGATGGATATCCCCAGCTCGAAACAAAGCAGAATTAGTTTTGAGAGTTGGTAGGGCGATGTTTCACAATCGACCCCACCCACTTTTACCCAAATTAAATCAGGGTAATGTCAGCAGCCGTAATGCCCGGTCTGCCATTCAGATTGGCCAGCGTCACGCCTGGGTCAGCACCACCAAAACCGTCAGAGTCAAATCCTAGTCGTCCAGTTGAATTCTCATAAAAGACGAACGGTTCTGTCGGGCCCGCCCCGGCAGGACCAAAACTGCTCTTGTAAGACCCACTCTCAATCGCCAAGAACGCCTGCGAAGAAATTCGATTCGTATTTGGCACTACCCTCAAGTTGGGGAAGCCGTTGGAGCCATTGATTTGGAAGATAAACTTGTCTTGGCCGATCGTAAAATCGCCGATTTGGTCTGTGTCGGTACCCACGGCGCCCTCGCCGAAGTTGTTGTAGTAGAAGTTGTCATTACCCGATCCGCCAATCAGGGTGTCAGCACCAGGCCCGCCGCCGAGAGAGTCGTTGCCGTCGCCGCCGATCAAATAGTCCTTACCAAAGCCGCCCAGCAGGGTGTCGTTTCCGGCAGCGGCATTTAAGGTATCGTCCCCGGCTCCTCCGAGGGAGTCGGTAGCATTGGATGAGTCGCCGAACAGGATGTCATCCCCGTTACCAGTAGTGACCACATCAGTGCCGTTGCCACCAATAATGAAGTTGCTGCCTAAGGTATCGCTAATCAAGTTTGGCGCTGTAAGACCGGTAAAGCTGACGCCGCTAGCGTAGGAGATGA
This sequence comes from Microcoleus sp. Pol11C2, assembly GCF_036701505.1. Classification (NCBI taxonomy): domain Bacteria; kingdom Bacillati; phylum Cyanobacteriota; class Cyanophyceae; order Oscillatoriales; family Microcoleaceae; genus Microcoleus; species Microcoleus sp. Pol11C2. The sequence continues at coordinate 29,389 of NZ_JAUBQX010000050.1, read as the reverse complement.
AGTCGTTACCCGCAACGTTGCCAATCACGCGATCGCGCGCGCTGCCAAAGATGATTGTGTCACTTCCCTCGCCACCGTTCATGAGGTTGGTGACGGTGAAGGTGCTGCCAGTAGTAGGATTGGTGTAGCCAATTAACAGATCGTTGCCCAGCGCGCCTTCGAGAGTAATCAAAGCAGTACCAGTACCAGCAAAAATGGCCTTGGTAGCATCGATAGTATCGTTGCCATCTCCACCGGCTGCATTAGTAAAGGTACCGCTCAGGTTGTCGTTGCCTTCACCGCCGATCATTGTATCCGTCACAAAAGCTGCAACGATCGTGTCATTGCCTACTCCGCCGTCGAGCAAGTTGCGACCCGCGAAGCCTCCAAATGAACTCTGGGCGCCTCCGCTCAAAGTTAGATTCGATACCCTGGATGACTGGATGAAGTCGTCGCCTGCACCTCCCAAAGCGGTATCCTGCGTGGCAAAAACCGTGATCGTGTCGTTGCCGTCGCCGCCCTCAAAGAAGTTTCGGCCGGCTTCAAACTCGCCGATCGCGCCGTAGAGAGAATCGTTGCCGCCACCGCCAATCAAGGTGGTTCTCTCAATGCCGATCGTAATGACGCTCCCCGGAGCAAACGGGCTTGTCTGGGTACTGTTGGTAATGAATAAGATGTCGTCGTCAAGATCGCCCGACAGGTAGCTGTTGCTTGCCACACCTCTTAGGGTGTCGTTGCCTCTACCGCCAAAGAGACTGTCTCTTACATTGATACCTACAACTAAGTCGTCGCCCAAATCACCCCGCAAGTAGTTGCTGCCTTCATTGCCAGCGAAGCCAATACCCAAACCACCGTCTAAAGAGAGGTTGTTGCCACCGCCTGCGATGAAGAAGCCGATGGCGTCATTGTCCTTACCGCCGTAGAGGGAATCTCCTCTCTGCGCCCCTCCCAGCATCGTATCTGCGCCCTGATTACCAAACATCAGGTTAGCTTCGACAGTACCTTGGAGGATGTCTTCTCCCTGGCCGCCGGCCAAGGTAGCGCGGGCTTCAGCGATTATGGTGTCCGAGCCTGCGTCGCCAAACAGCAAAGCCGGAGTCCGCTGGGATCTGATTGAATCTTCGTCGTCGCCGCCGTATATGGTATCGTTCGGGCCAACTGAAATCAGAGTATCGTTATCGCCTTGGCCAAATATTAAGCTGCCGCCCAGGGTGGAAGTTCTAACGAAATCCGCCCCCTCTCCGGCGAATACTGTATCCGGCCCTAGTCCCGGAAGGTTTAAATCTAGTTGATTAGGATTGTCATCTAACGTTGTCATAAAGCTTCACTCCTCTACTTGTTGGTCATCGCTGGTGCGACTACAGACACTGCCTAGAACACCGAATGTTTGGATTCCGCTGTAGTTTAACCTGTTTGCCAGCCGCAAGTCTAGCCTACTGGCGTTAACCCTGTCTAGACTTTCTCCCTCGCGGATTTTTTGCTTGTAAGCTTTTATTTTCAAAGTCTTCACCCTTTAATAATCCTGGTGCACTGTCTCAGGTGCTCACGCTCAATAAGACGCGGCTCATATTCTTAATGTTCCATTCTGGATTGGCGGTCGGGGATCGCCTCCGGAGGAGGAAATTAAAGATTAAAAAAGGCAGATCTGGGTGATCGGGAAGACAAGGGAAATTGGGAGATTTGTTACTTGGTACCAAGGCTTTGTGGCAATTTCCGGTTTTCCAGGCAGGGTCGTCATTTAATAATTCTGACCCGGATTGAACTGCGTACCGCTCCGGGCTTTAAAAGTCTACGCCCCGCTTTAGTTCTACGCCCCGATCGCCGTAGTGTTTGTGACAGTATACCTCGGAGTGTACGCTTGCCAAGTCAAAGTAAGCGTGGGGTTTGTGGCAACGCCCGGTGATAATAATTTCTGTATCCCGCGGCTTGCGTAGCAGGGCTTCGACGATCGGCTCTACCGGCAGCAGTTCTAAGTCTACTGTGGGATTGAGTTCGTCGAGAATAATCGTTTTGTACCAGCCGCTGGCGATCGCACATTTGGCGATTTCCCAGCCGCGTTCTGCTTCTATGCAGTCTAGCTCTTGCTGTTGCCCCCGCCAAACTATAGCATCTCGGCCGCACCGCTGGTGGTCTACTAGCTGTGGATAGCTTTGGCGCAAAGCTGCGATCGCCGCATCTTCTGTATAACCGGTGCCACCTTTGAGCCATTGCACGATTAACACCCGGTGAGATTGGTCTTGACTGATACCCCTACCTATTGCCTGCAAAGCTTTGCCCAAAGCGCTCGTAGACTTGCCTTTGCCCGCTCCCGTGTATATTTCGATCCCCGAAATATGATGCTCTGCCGCTGCGGGGTGATAGTGGGGCTTCATTTCTGAGTGTAAGTCGGCAATCTCCAGCAAAGCTTCGGGGGCCGCTCGGCCTGTGGCGATGACTTCTAAATATTCTGGTTTGTTTTTGAGGGTTTGGACTACTTCGTCAACTGGCAGCAAACCCAAGTCCAATACGGGGTTTAGTTCGTCTAGTACCACTACGGAATAGAGTTCGCTGGCGATCGCTCCTTTGGCGATATCCCACCCTCGCTGAGCTTCTGCGCGATCGAAGCGGGTGATTGCTTCGGCCCCAAAATATTCGGCACGGCCGGTGCGCACTTGGTCGATCAAGTGCGGAAACGCCCGTTGCAACGCTTCTATTGCCCCGTCTTCGTCGTAGGAGCGGCCGGGGCCTTTGAGAAAGCGCAGCAACAAGACTCGCGTGGGCGAGTCAGAATTGATACCCAGCCCGATCGACCGCAACACTACTCCCAAAGCTGCCTGAGACTTGCCTTTACCAGCGCCGTCGTAGACGTGAATCTGACCTGCGGCGCGTTCCGACCGGGATGAGGCTGTCCGAATACCAATGCCATTCCTTACCATAATCAGCAGTTGTTTGAGTCTGTATCGGGGTGGGTATTCGATCGCGCGCCTTGAATGTTTAATTTTTCCATTCTGTTGGCGGATCTCAACAGATTATACGATAACTTCTAACCCCCAATCTTTTAAGCAGCGATCTAACGCAATTAGGTACTAAAACCTCCGGTTAAGATTATTGCGTTTGTGCTGTACAATTAAAATTTAACACGGACTGATATACCTAAAGGCTTATGATTGCGAGTGTTTTCCCATTTCGGACTGTTTTGGTGCAAATTTTAATTATGTTTTTGGCGATCGCGATCGAATCGTGGTTTTTGCAAAAACTACTTAAACTCGGCCCCAAAACCAGCATTGAATATACCGCCATCCTCAATCTATCTTGCACTTGCGTAGGCTGGTTAGTTTTCTTCGGAATTGAAAGCGTTCTTAGCAAAGAGTTGCGGGAACAGCTTATCGGTTATATTTTATTAGGACGTGGGGATAATGTTTACGCTCCAATAACTATGATAGCACTCTCAGTATTAGCAGTAACTTTTCTAGCTAAATGGCAGGGATTAGAATTCATAGAAAACATGGTTTCCGGCAATAAAAAAGCTTCCAAGCCTCAGTTTTTAGGACCACCAACCCTCACCCGCCGTCCTCCCAAAAGAACTTTTCAAGTAACTACCCAGTTTGGGGGAATTTTAATCGCTCACATTGTTAGCAATGTCGTTATTTTAACCGTGTTGTTTTTGCAAAGCGTGTATTCAAATTTATGATGAAGCAATTGTTGGATGTCACTCAGCAACTCACTAAGCTGACGAACAACCTTTGGGAAACCAATAAAAAAATCCAAAAGGCGATGATTCCGCCTAAAGTTGTTCACTGGAAGACTCCTTTACTACTCAGCATCTTTTTAGCTTTGCTGACAGTGGCGGCAGTCACTGACTGGCGGACGAGAACTCTACTTTTTGATATGAGCTGGTTATTTTTTACACTTTCAATGGGTTTGCTGACCAGCCAGCAACCTTTTGTGATTAAAGGAGTAAGTCTGAGTCCGTGGGTGACAAGCATCTTAATTGGCTTGTGGTTGCTGGTAAGATTGCCGTCGGATAGGAAGGAAATAGCGTGGATATCCGGCCCACTGATAGCAGTAGTAGTTCTTGCTACAATAGAGGTTTGGAATAGCGAGTCAAAACGGGAAGGTATCAGGTCGTTGGTGCGCCCTCAGTTTTTGATCATTACTCTAGTTCACCTGCTGTTTTCCTGTTGGTTTGCTTTTCACTTTTTAATTCAAGGTTGGATACGACAGTACCCGAGCGTTTTATCCCAGGATTTGAGGCAAAGCGATTATGTGGTGACATTTCAACAGCCAACTATTAATCGCTCCCGAGGAGTTGTCATCCTCAATGGAATGGAGGGATATTTGCGAAATGAAGCCCGCACAAAACCGTGGGCGCAGGTAGAGCAAATGTTAATAGATATGGACAACGAGCGGTTTTTTCTGCGGAATCAAGCCTTAAAAACAACTGGGGTAGTCGCAGAAGATGCGAAGTGGGATGTCAAAACTTCGATCGTCCAAGGAGATTCCCGCTATCAGTTAGAGATCGAGGCAATTTGGCTGGGGCTGGTTTTTAGACCGGAAACATATTCGTTTACCAAATCTTGCGAGGTGTTCGAGATAGGCAATAGGGCGACTGTAACCTGCGGTGCCATCAAACGCTCTCAACCCGGACAGAAAAAAGATGGAACGGCGGGGGACAGTCAAGTTTGAGCCAGTCTCACGCAGTTAGGAAAGTGTTTCAGAAGAAAGGGGAAGACGGGGAGATGGGGAGAGTATCCGAACCTGAGAGGCGCAGATGGGGAGAGTAGGATATCGGGGAGAATCTTCCCTCGAACCTCGGACTTCTTCTTTCAACATCCAATCCGTTAAATCCCTTAAATCCCCTACACTGCTTCCTTGCCGAACTTCCTTCTTCCTTATATTAAAGTATTGATTGCGAAAGTTTCCAGCGGGTTAATAATTAGATGAACTTGAGAAGAATCTTGACAGTCGCGACCAATGTATTTTGGGAAGTAATTCGCGATCGCATCCTTTACTTAATTATTATTTTTGCTCTGTTGATGGGCGCCTCGGTACGGTTGATACCGGAATTGGCGGCGACAACCGAGAAGAAAATTATCTTAGATGTCGGTTTGGCTGCTATGAGCCTTCTCGGTCTAATTGCCACAGTTTTTGTGGCTACCGGATTGGTCAACAAAGAAATAGAAAAGCGCACTGTTTACCTGTTAGTTGCTAAGCCGATAAGTCGGGCTGAATTAATTGTGGGCAAGCACTTAGGGCTCTCGGCGGTGCTGGCAGTGCTTGTAGCGGCAATGACTGTTATCTATCTGGCTATTCTGAGTTTGAGCCGCATTCCTTTCCCTTTGGGAAGCATTTTAATCGCTTCGCTGTTTATCTGGTTTGAGCTGTGTCTGATGGCTGGTGTCGGGATTTTATTTGGGGTTTTTAGCAGTTCCCTGCTGGCGACTTTACTGACATTTGGCGTTTATTTAATGGGACATTCGACGCGGGATTTAGTGGCTTTGGGCAAGTTAACTAAAAATCCTGGCCTTGAACAATTGATGATGGGACTTTATCTCGTTTTGCCGGATTTAGCCAGATTCAATTTGAGAAACGATGCTGTTTACGGACAAGTTCCTTACTTAGCAGGTTTGATTACAGATGCTGGCTACGGTTTGCTGTATGTGGTGCTGCTGCTGTCAATAGCGATCGCCATATTTTCCCGTAGGGAATTTTAAAACGCGCCTGCCCTACTTTCAAAAGTTTGAGTATATCTATCAAATTATCACGCTAAAATATCAAGGAGGCGCTAGCTCAGAAATCTCGACTAAAACTCAAACTTTTAATTGATCCCGAATAAGCTGTTCTGTATTTAAATAGTACCTTTGGGCGGGCTTTTCTTCCCTCCCCACAATATCGGGACTTACGCATCGGGGCCCAGAAACCGGGTTTGTTACCGAATATGCGGTCTACAACGCGTCTTTTCGTAAAAAAACCCGGTTTCTAAACAATCGTGCGTAAGTCCTAAAGAGGTTAAATAGAAATACCCTGTAAATTAGATTACGATAGCTTAGCAGTAATAAAAATTGAAATTATGTTAGTGGAAAAACTCGAACAATTAAAAGATATTTTCGCACAAATGGAACGGGCTTTGATTGCCTACTCCGGCGGAATTGACAGCACTTTGATAGCCAAAATCGCTTTTGATGTATTGGGCGATCGCGCTTTGGCAGTGACGGCAGTTTCGCCGTCTTTACTGCCAGAAGATTTAGAAGATGCGCGGATTCAAGCTGCAGAAATTGGCATTGCCCACGAGGAAGTAGAAACTCAGGAAATGGCAAATCCCAATTACACTTCTAACCCGGTTAACCGCTGCTATTTCTGCAAAAGCGAACTGCACGATACTTTGAAACCCCTAGCACTAGCAAAGGGTTATCCTTATGTGGTTGATGGGGTTAATGGTGACGATTTAAAGGATTATCGTCCCGGAATTCAGGCTGCGAAGGAACGCGGCGCGCGATCGCCTTTAGCCGAAGTAGGAATTACTAAGTTTGAAGTGCGGCAATTGGCAAAAGAATTGGGTTTGCCTTGGTGGGACAAACCGGCTCAACCTTGTTTGAGTTCGCGCTTTCCTTACGGCGAAGAAATCACCGTTGGAAAGTTGCAAAGAGTGGGGCGCGCTGAACGGTATTTGCGGCAGTTGGGACTGAAAAATTTGCGAGTGCGATCGGACGGAGATACGGCACGCATTGAGTTACCTGCAGAGGAGATTCAGGAGTTTGTGCTAAATACGGATTTGCCTGCATTGGTGGCGGTGTTTCAGGAGTTTGGTTTTGTGTACGCGACTTTGGATTTGGAGGGGTTTCGCAGCGGCAAATTAAATCAGGTTTTGCAGCCACAGTTGTTGCAGGCAGAAGGTTGATTAATTTTCACAAATACAAAAAATTCTCATGATTGATGTAGTTTGGGACATGGACAAAGGGGAACAATGTCAATCGAACCTTTACCTTTGATGTACCAACTTATACCTTTCAAGGCTCGAATTGTTAGGATTACAGGATTCACGCAAAAGTAACGTATTTCTGTCGCCCAACGAACTCAGTGAAGCAATCTCAAAGTGGCGTTGCTTAATCAGGGTATGAAGAAAATAGCTTTAAAATCCAAAAGCTTTGTTGATACTGGTTTCTATGACGGGCATATTTAGCGTTTCATACCGTAAATCAGCAAAGCCTAGGATGTTTGCCGTAGATTTGGGATGTGCCCTGTAATAGCAAATCCGGTTTTAATACCCCCTTTATTTCTTAGTCCCCCTTTGCTTGGACTTCGTTTGACTCGATGCAGCGGTTTCAACTGCCGATTCATAAAGAGGGTGGCTAGCTTTCAACGCCTGAGTCTTATCAAGGAGTAGTTGGCTGAATTTGCTGTGGCTGCATTTGCTGCTGCTGATTCTCGAGCAGGAGTTGCTGCTCCTGGATTTGAATTTGCCGATTCTCAAGATCTATTTGCCGCTGTCTGTCTTCAAGCTGCAGTCTTCTGTCTTCAAGTTGCAGTCTTCTGTCTTCTGCTTGCTGCAATCTATCTTGACGTTGTTGCTCTCTTTCTAGCAACCGGTCTTCACGTTGCTCTTGTCTGTCTTGACGTTGTTCGCGAAGCTGTCTGAGCTGATTTCGCCGATCGAAATCCCCTCCCAAAAATAAGTTTTGAAAAGCGTTGATAGTTGCTTGAAACCCAGTAAAAACGCCGCTAACAGTGTTAACCCCAGTTGCTACTCCTGCTATTGGCTGCAAGAAACTGTTGATATTATCTGCTACCCTAGCATAGCCCGATCGCGCTACCAGAATCACATCGTTGTTGCGGAGAGTGGGGTTATTATTAGGATTCAACCCTTGAGCAAAATCCACCTCGATCGTGCGGCGAGAAACAGTACCGTTGGGGTTCAATCGCAATAGTTCTACCTTGTCTTTTTTAGCCCGCAATTGATTGAAACTACCTGCGGTCAGTAAAGCTTGGTGCAGGGAGGTACTAGGCCGCACCTGCAAAGCCCCAGGCCTAATTACTTCTCCTACAATATTGATGCTAATCGCGTTCGGAGAAAAACTGCTATTTGCGACTTGAGAAACTTCAGCTAAGTCTACAGTAGCTGCTGTCGGGATAATTACGCTATCTCCTTCTTGCAGCAAGATATCTTGAGTTGCGTCGCCTTTTTGCAGCAAATCCCACAGATTTACCATGATAGTTTGTTCATTGCCACCTCTGACTCGGCGGCGGATTTGCACGCGGCGAATGTCAGCTTCTGTAGTGATACCACCAGCAATTTTCAGTGCTCTAGTTATTGTTGGTAAGCCCACAACTGCTCCTTGCTGTTGGTCGATAGATACAAAACTCAACTCTGTTTGTTGGTTGCTCGATCGCACATCCGAAGCAAATACAGTATAAGGCCCCGGCCGGTTTACTTCCCCGACAATTACTACCCCAATTGGTTTAGTAATATCAGCGGAAAAATTAGCACTGGCTCTTTGACGGACTTCTTGAGTATTGAGAGCACTTGCTGTCGGTACAAAAATTGTATCTCCATCTCGAATGGTAACGTCTTGACGCAAATTTCCCGTGTCTAAAAAATCCTGCAAATCAACAGTAGTAACTTGAGCCGGCCCGCCTCTGCGGGGACGGCGAATTTGGACATTTCGCATATCTCCTGCTGATGTCACCCCTTGTGCAAGTTGCAGCATTTCCATCAAAGTCGGGAATTTTACTCCTCCTCCGGTTCCTTCTCTAGTGGGATTAATCTTGTAGGAACCCGGGCGAGTAACTTCACCGGCAAGACCTATATTTAGGGGGCGAGCCGCGACCAGAGTCACGGTAACAACGGGAACATTGATGAAGGGTTCGTATCGCTGGGTAATCACGTTAGCAGCTTGTTGCAGGGTCAACCCTTGAATTGAGACGCTGCGAATGATTGGCAAATTGAGCGTCCCGTCAACTAACACTTGATATTCTCTGCTGAATTCAGGGACGCCGAATATCTCTAAAGCAATGCGATCGCCCGGGCCTAAAGTATAAGCTGCTTCTTGTGTCAGCGAACCAGAATTGCCACTCGCCGGCAAACTCGAACCCGGAGGCGGTGGCGGCGGTACTCTCGGTTGGTTTGGGTTCCTAGCGGGCGCAGGATTTCTGACGGCAGGCAACTGAGCTATAGTGGGCAGCGAACTCAATAGCACCAGGAGTGCTGACAAACTCAGACTTGTAGCGGTTTGAACGGTATGTTTCATCTTTCTTCCCTGGTTGCAGCCTGCCAATGAACGAGAGCAATTTAGCTAGTTGATTTTAGTTTATTTTCCCTGCTGTCCAGTGTAGCCTCGCTTCGCTGCAAAATCCACAGGTGGAAGCATAAAAATTGTGCGATCGCACTTAACTATTTTGCACCTTGTTTGTAAAGAAACTGTAAAGCCTGCCAACTGCGATCGGGATTAGGATCTCGTTTGAGCAAAATTCTTAATACATACCTCGGGATACAAATCAACCCGCCAAAGAAATGGATAAAAAAAACGTGCTGATTTGAGGTAAAATGTTAGATAATTCTCTCTGCAGGACAAAGACAAGTGTCACTAAAACTGGAGCAAGTAATTCCCTGGGGACGCTGCTTGGATGAATACATAGGAATGTTTAGCTTGACCTCAACTGACCTCAAGCTAAACATTCTTGATTGTGCGGCCGGCCCGGCAAGTTTCAATGCCGAAATGACTCGCCAAGGTAAAAAGGTAATTTCTTGCGATCCAGTTTATCAGTTTACTGCGGTGGAAATTGGCGATCGCATCCAAGAAACATATCAAACTGTCATTGATGGGGTTAAGGCAAATCTAGACGGCTATCTGTGGAACAATTTTGAATCGCCGTACCAGCTAGGCGAAGTGCGAATGAAGGCGATGCAGGAATTTTTAGAAGATTTTCCCTCTGGTTTGCAGCAAGGCCGGTACATGACTGCTGAGCTGCCAGTTTTGCCTTTCGAGAACCGTCAATTCGATTTAGCTTTGTGCAGCCATTTCTTATTTGCTTATTCTCACCTGCTTTCCGAAGAATTTCATCTGGAAGCAATTACAGAAATGTGTCGGGTTGCGAATGAAGTCCGGGTATTTCCTCTATTGCAGAGTTTTAGCGGGGAGGAATCCGAGCACTTAAACCCGATCGTCACCGAATTGAAAAAGAGAAGTTTTAGTGTAGAAATTCAAGAGGCTCCCTACGAATTTCAAAAAGGCGGAAATAAGATGCTGCGAGTTAGCAAACAAAGCTCAGCCGAAAAGTAAGCATAACTTATTCTTCAGGAAGGGAAACTAAATAACAGCCATTAATTCGCCAACTCTTATCAAACTGTTTTTCCATGAGATAAATGGCTCTGATTGGGATGCCTTCCGAGTCCAGAAACAGCACAGGCTGAGCGGGAATTCCTTCTACAGTGCCGAGGTTTTCAAATAATACCGATCGCGGACGGTAGACAGCTTGATAGGCAATTTTTACCATGTGCATAAAGTTTTCTGCTGTGCGAAACTGCTGCTGAATTCCGGGACTGGCGAAGGCAAAAGCCCCAGCAGCATCGTCTTTTTGAAATGCTTGCAGTTGCTGTTCTATGACTGAGCGAATGGTAGCGCGATCGCTATCAGTAATGTGCATAATTAATTTTGATAAGAAAGTGCTGTTAGGGCTGGGCGCGTCCAAATTACGGAGGGCATGGCAATTCCCGATCGAGCCCTAGACTATCTGCCCATTGCTTAACCCGATCGTGCCCAATGCCCGTCTTGTTTGTCTGGTAATTTTGCAAGGCTGCGAGACTTTGGGCGATCGTTTGTTCTTCGCTGAGGGGTTGAAACTCGTTGGCTGTGTCAATTTCTCCAGTAATTCTAATCAAAAACCGCAGAGCTTCATTTACAGCTTCAGAATCGGGAAACATCTCTGCAACATCCGGTTCTAAACGAATATTTACACCACCAAAGGTCTTTCCTCCAGATCCTACCCTTCTTACACGCAACTTCCTCAAATTATATTCCGACCGAAGATCATCGTCCATCCCTGTTTCATCCTTCTTCATAAACTTCTCGTTCCACTGTTGTTACTTTTCTGCCGCTAATCATAGGAATATAATCTGCTCTTTCTGTATACGATACTATCAATAAATTACATTGCTAGGACTCTCGAACAATAATATAGTGAGCTTCTTCATCAGAGCGATCCGGAGCTTAGAAATCGATGTAGAGGGGATCGTCAAAAACCGTTCTGGCTTCCTCAAATGAGAGCCCATGCTTGGACAAATTTACCGCAGCCTTGTTTTCATCCCACTCGAATTTCATAAAGATCCCAAATCAGCATCTTTGATATAATATTACACCTAGAAGCAAAACTAAAACCAACTCATGCCACAAACAGTCTGGATCGCACGACACGGAAACCGCATCGACTTCGTTAACCCCGACTGGTTTCTCACTGCAGAACGTCGCTACGATCCCCACCTTTCCGAAGACGGTCACATTCAAGCTAAACAACTCGCCAATCGCCTCAAAGGTGAAGGAATTTCTCATATTTTTGCTTCTCCTTTTCTGCGAACTGTGCAAACAGCAAATCACGCTGCCGAAGCTCTGGATTTGTCAATTAAACTAGAGTGGGGACTGTGCGAATGGCTGAATCCGGAATGGATGACAGAAATGCCGGAAACTGAGTCCGTCGAAGCTTTGTGCAGGCGTTTTCCCAGGATTGATGCTTCCTACAAAGGCGGTATTGCTAATTATCCCGAAACTGGGGAAGCTTGTCTTAAAAGGGCGGGGGAAACGGCTAAACGCCTCGCGGCTGAGTTTCCCGAAGATATGTTATTAGTAGGTCACGGTGCGTCGGTTTTAGGAACTGCGATCGGGCTGGCGGGCTGTGCTGAAACGGAAATTAACGCTTCTTTGTGCTGTTTGGTGAAAGTGGTGCGGGGTGAGGGAGAATGGTCGATCGCACTTAATGGCGATACTTCTCACCTGACTGACTCTGAAACCGTGCTCCGGTTTAATTAAAGTTCAGATTCGTGCGAAAAATCGCATTTTATGCTATTTGTGTAAGGTGCGCCGAGGTGTACCCTAAGTTAATCTGATTTGTCGGAATCTAGGTGTTATTGTTTAATCTCGATCGCACATTTTAAATCGAAAATCTCAAATCGGTATGGCTGGACACAGTAAGTGGGCGAATATTAAACGCCAAAAAGCTAGAGTTGATGCCGTTAAAGGCAAAGTTTTTGCTCGAATATCTCGCGAAATTATTGTCGCCGCCCGCAGCGGAGTTCCCGATCCCGCTGGCAATTTTCAACTGCGGACGGCTATAGAAAAAGCCAAGGCGGCGAGTATTCCTAATGAAAACATAGAAAGGGCGATCGCCAAAGGTGCCGGCTTGGCGGGAGGGAGTTCGGATTTAGAAGCTATTCGCTACGAAGGTTACGGCGTTGGCGGGGTTGCGATTCTGATTGAAGCGCTGACAGACAATCGCAACCGCACAGCGGCTGACTTGCGAGAAGCTTTTACTAAAAATGGCGGCAACTTGGGGGAAACTGGTTGTGTGGGCTGGATGTTTGACCACAAAGGAGTTTGTACGGTACGCGGCCCGATTGATGAGGAACAATTGTTTGAAGCGTCGCTAGAGGCGGCTGCCGAATCTTATGATTTGATATTAATTGATGAGGATACTGAAGGTGCAGAGGTATTTACAAGCGTGGCTAATTTGGAACAGTTGGCTGATGTTTTGAAACAAAAAAAATTTGCAGTTTTGCAGTCGGAAACTCGCTGGATTCCCAGCAATACAGTGGAAATAGACACTCCTGAAAAAGCTCGATCGCTCCTTAAGTTAATGGATGCACTGGAAGATTTGGACGACGTGCAAAGTGTGACGGCGAATTTTGAAATGACAGATGAATTGATGTCTTCGGTGATGGTTTAATGGTTGAAAGATGAGGGATGGGGAGCGTCCTGTTGGCACTGGAAAAGACTAAAAATCGCCAGCGGGACATCGCGCTACACTATTACCAGGAAACGAATCGCCATCTGTACGCGAGGGGGAGTGTCAATCCAACGCATTGCTCAAAAAGCTGCATTGAAAGTCTCAACTCACAGTAAAGCCATGCTAGATAAAAACGAAAGCAAAAGAGACAGCACCCACTCAGAAGAAGTTCTCTCAGCAACCGAAGTATCAGAAACCAAGGATCGAGCCAAATCGGAGGTGCAGGCTGAACCAGGGGATAAATCCAATTGGTTCGGTTCCGTTTTCGGAGCCGTCTCTGCAACGGCAAGTGCTGTAGGGAATGCGGTAGGCAATGCCGGAAGTGCGATTGTTAATACGGCGAGTGTGGTGGGGAATGCAGCAGGCAGTGCTGGAGATGCGATTGTTGTTAATACCGCGAGTGCGGTAGGCAATACCGGAAGTGCGATTGTTAATACTGCGAGTGCGGTAGGGAATGCGGTAGGGAATGCCGGAAGTGCGATCGTTAATACGGCAAGTGCGGTGGGGAATGCAGCAAGCAGTGCTGGAGGTGAGATTGTTGTTAATACCGCGAGTGCGGTAGGTAATGCGGTAGGCAATGCCGGAAGTGCAGCACTCCAATTTCCCAATTTTTTTGGTTCCGCTTTTGGTTTGATTTCCCAGAGCCCTATCCTGAAAAAACTCACTGAAAATTTCAAAATTGATTGGTTAGTCAGTGCGATCGATAAAGTTGATGTCGTGAATGCCGAGGCGCAAGTTCGAGAGTTGCAGCGCCAATATCCTCACGAGAAACCTCAAGAAATCGCACATCGCTTAATGGTGGAAAAAGCCTTGCTAGCGGCAGGAAGTGGCTTGGTTAGCAGTTTAGTTCCGGGCGCAGCTTTGGCATTTGCTGGCATGGATTTAGCTGCAATGACGGCGTTATCCGCCGAGTTGGTTTATCAAATAGCTGCCGCCTATGGAATGGATTTGCAATCGAGCGATCGCAAAAAAGAAGTTGTCGCTATTTTCGGTTTATCCTTGGGGAGCAATTTAGCGATCGAAGCTGGAGTTACGCTGGTCAGCAATATTCCCTTGGCGGGTGCGGTGATTAATGCTAGCGCCAGTGCGACAATGATTTACGCGCTGGGATACGGTGCTTGTCGGTTTTATGAAGCGCATCTCGATTCCTCGAAAATCGAAACCAAGCTCGAAGATTTACGAGAAGTCTTGCAAGCGGAAAGTGAGCAATATTTAGAGAAAGCGATCGCACAAGAAACGGTGATGGATTGGATTTTGGTGTATGTCGTCTATACCACCCAAAAATTCACCCGATGGGATGAGTTATTACCCCAATTACAAGCTGCCAATTTAAATCCCAAGTCTTTAGCTGAGATTGAAGCTGTGAAAAATAAGTCTAAATTGCCTCCCAAGTTGGATATTTTACTCGAACAACTCGAACTCGACTTTGCCGAACCACTTTTAAAGCGATGCACTGAGATCATCGAGGCTGACGGTGAAATTAATGAACAAGAGGGGAAAATTTTGCTGACAATTCAACGGGCTGTTTTGAGCAAAAGAAAGCAAGCTCAAAAGCAAGCCTAGCCAACTTCGATATAGGATGCGGTATCGGAAGCCACGCTCAGTACAAACTGAAGTCTAAGCTAGATCACAAACTCCCCCGTGCGTTCACGCCCGGAAATGTCAAATCCAATGCTCATAAACTGGCTCAAGCGAATGGGGTACAACTCTGGGACGATAACAGTTAATTGATTTAGTGCTTCGAGGATTCGCAGCAATACAGTGGAAATAGACACTCCTGAAAAAGCCCGATCGCTCCTTAAGTTAATGGATGCACTGGAAGATTTGGATGATGTGCAAAGTGTGACGGCGAATTTTGAAATAACAGATGAATTGATGTCTTTGAGTATGGTGTAACCATCTAAATCACCAGATTTTTGCCATCCGCAAGACAAATCCCGGTAACTCTGGATCGCCGCTGACTGTTTCAGGATTATCTAAGATTTCAGGTTCGCGATCGGGACGGTAGATGTAGACTTTTCTGTTTTTGCGATCGAGCAAAAAGCCGAGCGATACACCGTTGTCAATATATTCTTGCATCTTGTTTTGCAATCCCTTGAGAGCGTCGCTAGCAGACCGCAATTCAATCACAAAGTCTGGACAAATCGGTGCGAATGAGGCTTTTTGTTCTTCAGTTAAGGCATTCCAGCGCTCTAGTTTAATCCATGAGGCATCGGGGGAGCGGGTTGCTCCATTCGGCAAGGTAAAGCCTGCACTGGAGTCAAACGTTTCACCTGTGCCATCTTGTTCGGCCCAGTTCCCCAATTGTAGGGCAATCTTGAAGTTGCGGTTCCCTGTATCTGAAAAGGCGGGTGACATAATGATAACTTCCCCACTGGCAGTACGCTCAATTCTCAAATCGCGATTAACTAGACAGAATTCATAGAACTGTTCAACAGTCATCGATGGGATCGCAGGGAAATTGACCGTCAGTGGGACGCTTTCGGTTTGAATTAGCAGCGTCGTCATGGTTTTTCCTGAGTTGGTGCAGGGGTGATAGAATACCTTGAGCTTAAACTATTGTAGCTTGGCGATCGAAAGTCTTAGTCATCGCGGATTCGGAGGCTTGTATCCGTTTGCGGGCGGTGTTAATAATCTTTTTTCCCAGTTAGCAAATAAGTAACCATGTATCCCTTGCCCTTAACTTGAATGGCGCCGCGCTTCTGAAAAGTATATTTATCTTTTAATAGCTGGTAGGTTTCTGCGGTGACTTGAATGCAGCCAGTAATCCCGTGGGATTCCATGCGCGAAGCAATATTTACTGTGTCGCCCCAGAGGTCGTAAATAAACTTTTTTAAGCCGATGACGCCGGCAACGACAGGGCCACTACTAATCCCAACCCGAATGCTGAAAGGTTCCGAATGTTCTAAACTCAGGAGCCGAATTTCGTGCAGCATATCGATCGCCATGTTCGCAACCGCCTCGGCGTGATCCTCTCGGGGCGTAGGCAAACCGCCGACAACCATGTAAGCATCACCAATAGTTTTAATTTTCTCCAAACCGTGGCGATCGGCCAAGTGGTCAAAAGCCGAAAAAATATCGTTGAGCACTTCCACCACCGCCGTCGCTGAAATTCTCGACGAAAGCTCTGTAAACCCCACAATGTCGGCAAACATCACAGTTACTTCCGCAAAACTTTCGGCGATATTGTGTTCATTGTCCTTCAAACGCAGGGCGATCGCTGCCGGCAAAACGTTTAGCAGCAGTTGCTCGGATTTAGCTTGTTCGAGTTCCAACTGTAGGTAAGCAGCCTGCAACTGTTCAGCTTGGCGAATTCTTTCTCCGGCTAGCTTTTCGATTTGGGCCGTGCGGCTCAAAGATGTCAGCATATATGTCACCGGAATCAGAGTCCACAGCATCCCCATCGTCAGAGTTCCCCAAGAGCGCCAGTGCTTGCGAAGCCTGCGAATTTCCGGCGTTGCGGACACGTACATAGACCACTGGCGGCCGCTAATTTTCAGCCGTCTTCTGCAAGCTGTATAGTTCGGGCCTGGATTGTCAAGAATCGGGCAGTTTTGTAGGAGAGAGGGTTTCGCAGTGGCTGATGCTGGAAGCACTTGTTGGCTGGCGGATTGGAACTGCACCGCAAATTGCTGAATTCGCCTCTCAGCAGGGAGATTTTTGAGAACCGGGTTCCCCGTTTGCGGTAACAGCGACCCTGCTTCTTGCTTGTCTGGAGCCTCGCTAACGAGATAAATATTGAGGTAGTCGGTGTTGCGTCCTTTTAAAGAGGTTTGGAAAATATCTTTGCCTCGAAATACGCCCAGAACAAATCCTTGTAGCAGTTGGCGACGGGATTCCAGGGTAGTCGGTTTACTGCTGTTTTCGTAAATCGGAACTATAGCCAAAAGACCCTGTTCCGGGGAATTGCCCTGAGTTAAGCCGATGTAGTTGGTGACAATCATTTCTCCTGTATCGCGCCCTCGATCGAGCGCGAGGCGGATTTCTGGGTGGGAGGCGAGGTCAAAGCCTAATACTGTCTCGTTTCCGGCTGGTGGTTCGACGTAGAAAGCCGGGAAATATTCGGAACGCTGGAGGGCCTTGCGGAGTTCTCCTCGCGGGCCGCGCTCTGTAATCTCGAAGCTGGGCTCTGTTTCGGTTCTAGCTTTGGTTTCGTAGTTGCGCCGCTCGGAATTGGGAACGCGGGGGGCCCAAGCCAGGAGTTGCAGGCTGGGGTGGACGGATAGGGGACGGGCGACAAACCTAGCAAAAGAGGAACGCTCGACGGCGCTGAAGGCTTTCATGTAGTCGCTGAGGGCGAGAACAGTATCTAAGTCGGAGTTGACCTGGCGTTCGATGCCGATCGAAATATCG
The DNA here is from genome assembly GCF_036701505.1 of Microcoleus sp. Pol11C2. NCBI lineage: Bacteria > Bacillati > Cyanobacteriota > Cyanophyceae > Oscillatoriales > Microcoleaceae > Microcoleus > Microcoleus sp. Pol11C2. The sequence goes on along the minus strand of NZ_JAUBQX010000050.1, from coordinate 12,088 downwards.
TCAATGCGGCGGTGCATTTCGTAGTCGCGGCGCTTGTCTTCCCAGTCCCAAACCAAGGCGAATGTCAAAACCGACAGTCCGACACCCAAAGCCAGCGTCAACCCGGCTGGAATGTAGCGAGACCAGGATAAAGGTAGTTTTTTCAGCATATTTGCCTAGCGAATAAGGGCAGGAGATTAGCACACCGCTGAGTGCGATTTGTTCCGGCCTCTGAGTGCGGTTAATTCAAAACCCTGATAACTCAAGCACCGACGGCAATTGGGAATTAAAAGTTAGATATTTAAACTTTTAGATTAATGGACGATCGCTCAGCAGGGGATTTCAATCCAGAATTCCGCTCCCTGTCCGGGCGCTGAGATGCAACGCAGGCTTCCCTTATGTTTTTCTACCACAATCTGATGGCTGATGGATAATCCTAAGCCGGTTCCAGCCCCTACGGGCTTGGTGGTGAAGAACGGGTCAAATAGCCGCTTGCGAACCTCTTCGCTCATTCCCGGGCCACTGTCGGCGATGCAAATTACAATGCGATCGCAGTCACTGAGCTGGGTTTTACTGTGGCTTTTCAACCCAGCTTTTTTCATGAGGGTGCGAATCACGATCGTCCGAGGTTCCGGTTGGTTTTCTAGAGCATCGATCGAATTGCTGATAATATTTAGAAATACCTGGTTCAACTGACCTGCACAACAGTAAACCTTGGATATTTTTCCGTATTCTTTAATGATTTCAATCCCGCTTTTTATACTTGCCTGATGCAATCTGTGCTGCAAAATTAACAGTGTACTGTCAATTCCTTCATGAACGTCTACCAACTTCATTTCTGATTCATCCAGTCGCGAAAAGTTCCGCAGCGACAACACAATATTACTGATTCTTTCTACTCCTACTCTCATGGAATTTAGCATTTTTGGCAAGTCTTCCTTTAAAAAGTCTAACTCTAAGTCCTTAACTTTTTCAGAAATCTGAGGTACTGGGGACGGATAGCATTCCTGGTAGAGACTTAACAGTTCAATTAAATCGTGAAAATAGTTGTAAGTATGAGAAATATTGCCGTTAATAAAAGTTGCGGGATTGTTGATTTCGTGGGCAATCCCAGCCACCATCTGACCGAGACTCGACATCTTTTCGGATTGAACTAATTGGATTTGAGCGTTTTGTAGCTGTTCGTAGGCTTCTTGCAATTGGGCGGCTTGTTTTCTTAATTGAGATTCGGAAGCTTGGAGTGCCGCGGCGGAAATTTTGCGATTGGTTATATTTTCAATCATCCCTAAGTTGTAAATAGGTTCTCCTTCGCCGTCTCGAATCAAAGTAGCTGTCACGTTTACCCAAACAATTTTACCTGTAGCGGTAATCTGGCGGAGTTCGATTTGATAGTGAGTAATTTCTCCCCGCTCAAGAGAATCAGCAACTTGGAGATTTTTTGGAGAATCTTCGGGATGCCCAAGTTCAATAAATGTTTGGGCGAGCAATTCTGCTGCGGTATATCCCAGCATTTCGCAGTAAGTTTTATTGACTCGCACTAACTTTTTATCGTCTAAATTAGCTAAGTAGATAGCGATGGGTGCATCTTCAAAAATTGTGCGAAATAGTTCCTCGCTGGCCCGGACTTTAGCTGCTAGGGAAAGCCTATCGGTGATGTCTTCAAACGTAGACAAAATGCCGACAACATTGCCGGAATTGTCGTGTAAAGGTATTTTATTAGTATCCAGACAGCATTGGGTGCCGTCAGCTTGCATTTTGGATTCTATGATGTGATATTCTGGGGTGTTGGTTGCCATGATGCGGCGGTCGCAGGCTCGAAAAAATTCTGTTTCTTCCGGCTTCCAGGGCATATCGAAGTCGGTGAGACCGGCGATTTCACTGGGGTGATTGAAACCTGCGACTTTGGCAAAGTTTTTGTTGCCTCCCAAGTAAACTAAATCTCGATCTTTCCAGGCGATTAACTGAGGGATGTTATTGATTACCGACCACAGCATTTTTTTGGAGGTTTCCAAGGCTTCCGTGCGTTCTAGGACGCGCTTTTCAAGTTCTTGATTGGCTTGTTGCAGGGCCATTTTTGATTCGCTGAGGGCGATTTCTGCTAGCTTGCGATCGCTGATGTCGATTGTCACCCCTTCCCACAGTATATCGCCCCCCGGTTGCAGTTCAGGGCGAGCGATACCACGAATCCATTTCTGTTTTCCCGATCCGGTTATGATCCGCCCTTCATATATCCAAGGTTTGAGAGTTTGGCCTGAAATTGCGATTGATTCTAACAGATTGTTTAGGTCTTCTGGATGCACCATTGACCACATTAAATTGGAGTTTTGTTGAAGTTTTTCAGGCTCTAATCCGTAGAGTTCCCAACAGCCGGAACTCACATAAATGAATTCATTTGAACCGTCGGGATGCAGCAAGTATTGATAAATCATTCCCGGCACGTTGGCGGCCATTTTTTGGAATCTGGCTTCACTTTGCTGCAGTGCTGATTCTGCAAGTTTGCGATCGCTAATGTCAATCAACAAGCCATCCCAAATAATGTTATCTTTTTCGCCCTCTTCTGGTCGCGAAGCCCCGCTAATCCACTTCATCCGATCGCCTGGAAAAACAAATCTGCCTTCCCACCGCCAAGGCTCTAAAGTTTTAGCTGAGATAGCAACAGACTCCTTGAAGCTTGGCGCATCGTCTGGATGAATCATTTCGATCGCGGGAATAGCTGAGTTTTGGAGTACATCTGGTTCTAATTCCCAGAGTTCGCGGCAGCCGGAACTGACGTAGGGGAATGACATAGTGCCGTCTGCTGCTAACTGAAATTGATAAATCATTCCCGGAACGTTGGCAACGAGTTTTTGAAACCTCGCTTCGCTTTGCCGTAGTGCTGTTTCTGCTTCTACGCGATCGGTAATATCGTAAAATGCCGATAAAATTGCGGCTTCGCCATTAAAATTAATCGCTCGCATCGACATTTTTACCCAAAAAAAACTGCCATTTGCTTTCTTGAGGCAGATTTCTTCGCGGTCGGCCAAGCCGTTTTGTTTGACTAATTCTATCAATTGACTGCGGTCATTGATATTGGCATAAAGTTCCTTTTTTTTGCGTCCGATTAGTTGTTCGCAACTCACACCTAAACTTTCTCCGAGGGCAGAATTTGCATACAAAATTACGCTATCTTCTAGGCGCGTAATTGACATGGGAACGGGAGTCACAGTGGCGATCGCCCGCAATCTTTCTTCGCTTTCTTCCCTGGCTGTTTCGGCTGCTACTCTTTTGCTAATATCGTTCTGAACTCCGATAAAATGAGTTAATTTTCCCTCATTGTCTAGGATGGGGGAAACCATTAATTCGTTCCAAAAAGGAGTTTTGTCTTTGCGATAATTTTTGAGAACTACCTGAATTTCCGTTCCCGCTTCCAAGCTGCGGCGGAGTTTGTTTAATTGGGTCTGATCGGTATCGGGGCCCTGCAAAAATCGGCAGTTGCGTCCAATAACTTCTTCGGCACTGTAACCGGTCAGCTTCTCAAAAGCAGGATTGCAGTAAATAATAGGTATGTCAGGCTTGCGAGCATCCGCGATGAGGATGCTGTTGCTCGACGCTGCGATCGCCCGTTCTAGGAGAGACAGGTTGAAAGAGTCTGTTGTCATCGGTGGCAAGCTCCAACCTCCCAAGGAGGGGACAGAACAATAAACATTTATAAATAGCTTGAGCCATTCTTATTCTATAATTTTATTTTTAATTTAGCCTTGTTAACAAAGCCAGCAGCCAAAAAAAGCCCGCGGGGGAGACGAGTAATACCATTTTAGATTTTAGATTTTAGATTGGCAATGACTGATTAGATCATGGTTTGAAGCTTTCCTACAGTTGCCTTCTGGTTTAAAAGTAGTATAACCGAAGGCATTCGGTACTTATCCAGAAAACAGCAGGTGAAAATACCGAATAGGGCAAGAAAACAGAAGGTGAAAATACTGATATTTTAAACTTTTTTTCTTCTTTTCCTTCCATCCGGCTCATCAACCCTTTTAAATTGACAAGCTGATGGAAGAACCCTGAGCAGTTTTGCTTACTTCAATCCTGGCTTGAAAAGCTTCTTTCAGGTGGGGCATATGGGTAACGGTGAGGATGCAGGCGAAGTCGGAGGCGATCGCATTAATTGCAGCAATCAGCCGATCGCACCCTTCCGCATCCTGAGTCCCGAACCCCTCATCAATAATCAACATTTGCAAAGCCGTGCCCGCCCGCTGAGACAGCAGTCTCGCCAGCGCCAGCCGAATCGCAAAATTAATCCGAAAAGCTTCACCGCCCGAGTAAGTTTCGTAGGCGCGAGTACCGCGAGCATCAGCAATTAAAATGTCTAAAGTGTCAATCAATTTAGTTGCTTTTTTAGAAGCAGCAGCCCGCTGAGTAATAAATTGAACGTGCAATTGATTCGCGCTCAATCTCGACAATATCTGATTTGTTTCAGCTTCAAGTTGAGGCAAAACATTTTCAATCATTAAAGCTTGAATGCCGTTTTTACCAAAGGCTTGACCCAACTCTTGATAAACTCGCTGCTGGCGTTTGGCAACTTGCATTTGCTCTTTTTGAGCTACTAGCTGAACTTGCAGATTTTCCAGATTTTGCTGCTGCTGCTGGAGGCGTCCGAGACTTCCCAAATGTTGGTCTAGCTGCTGGCGGCGGCGACTTATTTGCTGTTCGATCGTACTTATTCGTGCTGTGGGATCGGGATGTTCTTGCAACTGCTGGTTCATCGCGGCAGTTTGAGCGCTGACAGCTTGCAAATCTCGATCGCGCACTGCGATGGAATTTGCTATTTCATTAACCCGCTGCTGCACTTGCGGGTACTGCACAGTTGCCGAGCGCAATTTTTCGGCGCGGGCGATCCAAAACTGCGATCGGCGCATTTCGCTCCGCACGTGTTCGTGCTGTTCCAAATTATAGCCAACTTCCGCAATGTATCTATCTAAAGACAGAATTTGCTGCTGTATTTCCGAGCTATTTTTTTGCTGTTCTAACTGTTGCTGTACCGTGGCTAATTGAGTTTGCAAATCCGGGCGGCGGGCATTAATTTTATTCAGTTTCTGCTGAGCGTCTTTGATTTGAGCTTGCTTAATTTCCGCCCACCGCAAGCGCTTTTCATCGCTGCGGGCGAGGGAGTGGCTGCGATCGCTGTAATTGAGCTGTTGCAGTTGCTGTTCGATTTGCTGGAGTTCGCCCAAATCATCGGCTGCATACTCGCCGGTGCGTAGCAACCGCTCTATTTCTGCAGCGTCTTGACGCATACTTTGCAGTCGGTTCTCATCTTGGCTCAGGCTATCTAATTGTGCTTGCAAATGGCTGCGGCGTTCCCGTAATTCTTGGTAGGGCGCTAATTCCTCTTCTAGTTCGCGGTATTCATGTCTGAGGACTTGAATTTCGCGCTCGGAGACGGCCAACTGTTCGCGCACAACCCAAAGTTGGTTCCAGATTTCCTGCTGTTGGGTGTGGTGTTTTGTGACTACCAAATTCCAGTAGTGTTCGTCTAAAGGCCGATCGCACAAAGGACAATTGCCAAAATTTGTATCTCGCACCATTAAAGGCGAATTCGATGGCTCGTTTTCGGCAAAATTCGAGGCTTTACCTTCACCTGCGCTGGTTTCTCCTTCATGTTTCCGCAGCAGTTGCAGTTTTTGGTCGATCTCGGCAAGTCTGGTTTGATAGTCGCGGCTTTTGGCTTGCAGGTTTCCGAGAAAGTCGTGCCTTTCTTGACCTTTTTCGCGGACTCGCTGCTGATAAACTCGCTTGTTTTCCAACTGCAAAATTTGATTGGCGATGGCCGAGATTTCCTGCTGTAATTGCGGTTGTCGCTGCTGCTGCTGAACTTGCACCTGTCGGTTGATTTCCTCTAACCGGGCGGTTAAACCGGCGCGGGCGCGATCGAGCTTTTGTTGCTTTTGCTGCTGCTGTTGTAACAGTGGCGAAACTTGCAGTTGCAGTTGCTCTAGTTCGTTGAGGCGCGATCGAACTGCTTGCAACTGTGCGAGCCCTCTGTCAACATCGGGCTGCTGTTTGAGAATTTCCAGAACATCTTTTTCATCTTGTTCTAAAACCTCTAATTGAGCTTGCAACTGCTGAATTTTGCTTTGCAAAAAGCTCAGTTCTTGCCGTTGCTGTTCTTGCAATTGCTGACGCTGATTTTGGGCTTGTTGGTTGGCTTTGAATTTGCCAGCCAGAGTCTCTTCTGTGGCTTGCAAGCTGTGGAAATACGCGATGCCTGCTGTTATTTCCTTTTCTTGCCCTAGGAGGGCTTGTAGCTCATTTTGCTGCTGTTTGGCTGCGCTGAGTTCTTGCTGCAAGCGGCGGCATTCTTGAGTGATATTGTAGTGCTGTTGCTGGTGGCCGGCGAGGAGTTTTTGCCAAGTTTGACGGTTGTGGTGCTGGAGTTGCAGTTGCTGTAACTCGGTTGTGTCGGCTTGCTGCTGCTGCTGAAGCAAATCGGTTGCTTGCTGCAATTGAGTTTGTTCGGAGGCGAGATTCTCTTTTTGTTGCAGTTGCTCTTGTACGGTTAGCAAACTCTGTTTGAGCACTTCGACTTGAGCTTTAAATTGTTTGGACGTATCTTTGGCTTGGTCGGATAAAGTATCGTAGGAGTCGAGTTTGAGCAGGTTGGCTAAAACTTGTTTGCGTTCGATCGGCTTTTTGAGCATAAATTCATCAGCTCGCCCCTGCCGCAAATACGCCGAGTTGATGAAGGTATCGTAATCTAGTTTGATGTGTTCGAGGATTTTTTGCTGAGTTGTTCTCAAACCTTTGTCTGTGAGCGTGCGAAAATTAAGTTTTTCCTCACTCTCGGCAGAATTCAAGCTGACTTGAAATTCCAAACTTCCCGATTGTCCGCGTCGGCGGTTGCGAATCACCCGGTAGATTTGGCCGCCGGTAGAGAAAGTGAAATCAACGCGCACATCTGTTTCGCCGATATGGATGATATCGTCTTCCGTATCGCTGCGGCAACAGCCCCAAAGTGCCCAGGAGAGGGCTTCTAAGAGGGAGGATTTGCCAGCACCGTTAGGCCCGCAAATGCAAGCGGTGTGCAGGCCGCGAAAGTCTAAAGCAGCTTCGCGATAGCTGAGAAAATTTTTGAGTGTAAGTTGTATAGGAATCATTTAGGCCATCGCGCCATACAATCTATCTATAAATAACACTATTTGTACGCTGTTGCCTAGTTATTCAATCCAGATCCAGAACAATTGTCAGTGCTTCTGCAATTTCTTCCATAATTGTCTCGGACAGGGTTCCGAGTTGTCGGACAAATCTTTGTTGCGAGACGGAACGGACTTGAAAAGTATCGGCGGCGGAGACTTTAGTCAAGCCATTTTCGCCACTCGGTTCTAGTCGAACCATCCAATTTCTCTCGGTGTATCGCTCTTTCCAGTCAGTGATGGGAACAATAACTTCAAGCAGCAAAATTCCAACCGTTTCATCACTGACAATTACTACCGGACGGGTTTTGCCGATTTCAGCGCCCACAGTAGGTTCAAGCCCAACCAGCCAGATTTCGCCTCTACGCATTAGTTTTTATCCCTGCGTTAAGGTATTCTTCCTCGGATTCAAAATAGGGTTCGCTATCAGCCGACCACAAATCATGTAAAGCACCTCCCGGCATATAATCTTTGACTGCTGCTTCTGCTGCGGCTCTGAGTCTCCGCTTTCTCTCAACTTTGCGCTGGGCTTTTTCTTCTATTTCTTCGCGCATCATCCGCGAAGCTGCTTCGATGATTTCTAGGCGTTCTTCTGCTGTCAGATTTTTGAGTGCTGCTAAGATTTCTGTTTTAGTCACGGTTTTTTCGGGTGGTTTGTGAGAAAGTGCGATCGCACCATCATTATATCTTTCACAAAAATCAATATCGCCGCTCTGTGCTGATGACGCATCCTACATTACCGGTCTGTGCTGATGGCCCACCCTACAGGGATCGCATTAACAGATTTTCCATCATCAAAAAGGGTTGACTGTATTCCTACAGCCAACCCCGCACATATTTATTTTTCCTGCGTTTGCTCAAACAGCAACACTACCTGACAAGATTCGGGAACGTATAGCCGACACCGACTAACAATCCCACGTCAGCTCCGTCAACAAAACCAATATTCAATCCCGCTGTTGCTGTTAAATTTGTCGTCAGCGGCACATCTACACCCCCCGAAATCAGGAAGCCAAAATTACCGTCATCCCCGGTAGTAACTATCACGCCAGCACCTGCATAGGGAGCAGCACTAATCACAAAATCCTCGCTGACTTCGACGGTCTCTTGAGATACAAAATCGAAGGTAACGGGAACTAGAAGAGTTAAGTTGTCGCGCAACAAAACAGTCGGTCTCACCGACAAATTGTTCGTCAAACCGATTTTGCTAATAATCGCAAATGAACCGTCGCCTAAGGCTGAATCTCCGCCAAAACCTACATTGCCGCCAATGCCGATGTAGCTGGGCCCAGAACGGGTTGCTCGGCCTGGTCGGATTTGAGTTCCCTGAGCCACTTTTTCAGTTGCTTCGGAGACAGTTGCAGGTTTTTCAGCAACTTTGGGTTGGTTTGTCAAAGCTGAGGCGGAAGTGCTGACAGGATTGCTCAACAATTCTTGTGCTGTGTGGACTTCTTTTTCTGCCTTCGTTGCTGTTACTTCAAAATTATTGCTCTCGGCAACAATTGAGGTAGGTCGATCGCTCTTTTTGGCAGTCTCGACTTTTGACTGCACTTCGACACCATTATCAGCAATTTTAGCGGTTTCTTCAGAATTTTCAGTCTCAGCAGCAATGGAGGTATTTTGCGCTGTTTCTGTCTCAGCAATTTCAGATGTTGCTGCTTCCGATTTTTCGGGTGCAGCAATAGATACTTGCAAGTTGGCGTCCGGTTCGGAGGCTGCTGGCTCTGCTGATTTTGTTAGTTCGCTCCAACTGATAGAATCAATTTTTTTATTACTAGCCGTTGTTTCTGCGTCGGGTTTAACTGCTGAAGTTGCCGTCGGCTCAGAAATTTGGTCAATATTTTGAGCGGCTATTGTTGCAGTTGTAGCGACCTCGGGCAAGTTGCCAGTTTCAGCTTTCGCTGACATGGTACTGCAACAAACAGCTAAAGCTGCAAGATTTATTAACGCAAAAGTAGACTTGGAAAATAGACTATTCATAGAAACTCCTCAATGAAGGGTGTGTTAAAAGTGTAAGTGTTTGAGGGCGACCGTCGAGAGCTTTGCTAAGAAAAGACACAAATATGAGTTGTGTTGTTCCTAGATTGCCATTTTACCGTTGAATAGTCAACTCTCAAGCTGATTAGATTCAAGAACGGACGATGGGTTTAGAGGCTAATTTTAATTTACAGATCGATCGGCAAAAAATCAATCCTAGGGATGATTGCACCCTTGCTCCTGTTTAATTGAGGGGTCGATCGCGTGTCTGGCTGGCATTCTCCAATACTGTACTTGGGGGCGCTGCACTCGCAGCCACGCTGGAAAAATCCGGTTTTTGAGGGCGCACCAGCTCGAAATCAAGAGACAACAAGCTTTCAAAACAGTTTTGGCAGCCCCGCCGTCCAAAGCAAGTGCAGTTAAAACAACGCGATCGGCTGCTGCACAGTCCGTGACAATTAATGTAGAATAATACCACCGATCCGAGAAATATTTGTGGCTCGATCGTGTCAAAATTACTGAATATTATGAAAATTGTGTAAAATTTAGTGTTCTATTTGTAAAGTTTAGCCTTCGCTTTCGCTCAGGGTCTGACCATCTAACAACAGCACGCAACTAAACAAGTAAAAAAATACAAATTATCTGATCTCAACCTGACTTTATGAGCAAAGTTCTAGTCATATTAGGCGAATTGAGCGATCGCGACATCGATTGGATGCTCGCCAACGGCACCCGCACCCAAGTCCTCCCCGGCACCACCCTGATCACCGAAGGTAAGCCCTTAGACGCCATGTACATAGTTCTGGATGGAACTTTGAGCGTTTCTGTATCATCTTTGGGCGACAAAGAAATTGGAAAAATTATTTCCGGGGAAGTGTTAGGCGAAATGTCTTTTGTGGACGGGAGGCTTCCTTCTGCTAGCGTCACGGCAATTGAAGAGTGCCTCATCCTGTCAATTCCCCGACGGCTGCTAACTGAAAAACTCGAGCAAGACGTGCTTTTTTCCCTGCGGTTTTATCGGGCGATTACCAAATTTCTGTCGTCGAGACTGCGGGGTACAGTCAAACGCTTCGGCGATGATAGTGATGGTTTAATATATCAAGAGCCCGACGACGAGGACGCCATCCCGCAAAATGTCGAAAACCCAGATTTGGCTGAATCGAGATTTCAATGGCTGTTGGAGCGTTTGAAGGGGAGTTGAAGTTCGGCAACGAGCAGTGTACAGGATTTAATGGATTTAACACCAATTTCTAGTTACCATTTCCCAATTCCCAATTTCCAATTAGAAAACATATTTTTCAGCGACGCGCCAATAGCGAGAAAAACGCTTCAAATCAATATAACCATCGTAGCGGACAAAGGGTTCCGGTGGCAAAACTTCTACAGGGTGCGATCGCTTAATTTCCCGGCAAATATCCTGAAACCGAGGACTGGGACTTTCCGCAGTCACCACTTGATTCGCGCCGGATTCTTTAGCAAAAGCGATAACTTCCGCAGCCACATCGCCCCGCCGAATAACTACCGGCAACTCCAGCAAACATTCGTAAATAAACACCATTCGTTTGAGACTCAACTGCCATTCATCAATGAGTGCATCATCCCAAACCCAGATGGCCGGTGCCTCTGGATGCGCTTTAAAAGCCGGGCCTTCAGGACTCAAACAGTCGCCGTGCAGCCAAATAATCGGATTGTTCATAAATTGGGAATGGGGAATGGGGAATAGGGAATGGGGAATAGGTAATTGGTATTTGGTAACTAATTACAACAGTTAACCGTCAACAGACAACAGTCAACAGTCAACAATAAATTTTTAATTTGTGCGACCTTTTTTAGGGCGTTCCCAACTTTTAGAACCGCCGCTACGATCGACCTTTTCTCCATGAGGAAACAACTGCCCTTCCAAATATTCGTAAGTTCCCTCAAAATCGCATTGCCCATAAAAAGGACAATCGCGACAATAAACCGCCTTAGTGTAACGCTCCAAATTTTCCCGATTAAAAAAATAAGGTTTGTGACTAAAAGTGCTTGCTACCCACTGCCAAGAAAGATTATTGCTCGCCGGATCTCCATCTAGCAAATGTTGCAAAAACCAGCGAGCTCCGGCTTGCCAGCGCACGCGGCGCCAGTGTACGAGATAAGCGGCAGTCCACATCCGCTGGTGATTGTGCAAATAACCAGTTTCTCGCAACTCGCGGCTGAAACTGTCGATGCAAACCAAACCAGTTGTGCCCTCAATGACATCCTCCGGCAGAGTTTCGCTGTAATCTTTAGCACTGTAGCCAGTTTTGTAAGCTTCCCGGTCTTGCCAAATCCCGTTGCCCAATTCCGCGTACAGTCGCTGCCAATAATCCCGCCAACCCAACTCGTTGACGAGTTTTACGGCCTCTTCTCGATGCCGCACCTTCTCCAGCACAGCATCCCGGACTTCGGCAAGACTCAAAACGCCGTAGCGCAAATAGGGCGACAAGCGCGTTATCGCACCGTTGAGGAAATTGCGGGTTGAGGCGTACTTGCCGGGATCGACTTGTTGCAGAGCTGTCTCGGCTGCTTTCCGCCCGCCTAGGGTTGGGGGTACGCTGCTGTCCCGGGCGGCGGCTTCGGGGAACTGTTCACGCACGTAGGCAATTAATTCGTCGCGGTTGGCAAATTCCCGCCTCATGTCCTGACTCATTGTTTTTTCAAGCGCCTGCTATTCTTTCCTCATGTTAAAGCTATTCGATCGGGCGTGGGGGTCGATCGCCCTAAATTGCTTTTCGCTCGTAACTCACATCTTGCACCATTATCAGCAACAGGCTTTCGGGCCTGTTCCACAAAAGATAAATTTTCTTGTGGAACAGGCCGGAAAGCCTGTTCATAAAAGGCTAATTGAGAATGGTGCAATATCTCATACCAATTTAATATGAAGCTGCATAGAATAGGGCTTCAAGAATAAAATTGTAAGATGACAACGAACAGATTTGCTC
>NZ_JAUBQX010000111.1:0-2524 GCF_036701505.1 Microcoleus sp. Pol11C2 | reverse complement strand
CCTATGTCGCCACCTCCTTCAAAAACGATGGTTCCGACTACCTAGTGCGGAAAATTGAATATCAAGGGATTTCTAATGTGGTGAGTGCAGCGAGCATTGTCGGTGATTCAATTACTGACTTTCGTTCAGCTAGTGCGATCGACAACAACAAAGTTAGCAATGTCAGGCAAGAGGGGATTCGCTTGCAAGGTGGCCATACCGATATTGAGAACAACGATATCACCAACGCTAATATTGGTGGTGGTCTCAACAGAGGTGGTATCCCGTTACAGGATTCCAGCTTGCTTGGTGGTTCAGGGCCGACAACAGTGGATATAAGCAATTTCATCACCAACTCTTTCAATGGGGTGGCGATCGCTAATCCTAGTGTGACAGTCAAGCCCGCGCAGAACGGGTTACCTTCACCTACAGGACTGATTGGGGGTGGCACTGACCCGAATCTTATTGCTGGGGTAGGTGCTAGTTTCGTGGCCTTCAACCCATTTGCTACTTCGGTCTGATAGAACCATTTCAAGGTCGTACTCTTAGACGCTACGCCGGTTATTCGAGTACGACCTTGAACCCTTATAGATTGAAGGAAGTAGACTGCAATTGGCTATTAAGTGGGGGTTTTTGAGATTGTCGGTTTGTGGTAATTATTGTTGGTAAAACCCGATCGTAAAATTATTGATTGGATATTATTGTTTTTTTGCCTTTACCTACTTAATCCTTAATTTGTTGATAAGCTTTCTGACACTGTTCAAAGGTTGAGGCGCCAGCTTCCCTCTTCTCAAAATATAGTTGCTGGTATATTGCGCTCACAGTTTAGTAAGGCGCGGGCTGGGGTAATTGCTGGATTAATTGCAAATATTCTGCCTCAGTGCGACTTGGTTTATAAACCATGGTTTTCGCATCATTTAACCGCTGCAAAACCGCCATGGAAAGACAGCGACAAGCTGGGAGGTTTTTCCCTTTTTACGGCAACTTTTTCGCTCGCAATAACCACGCTGCTACCGACAAATCTTTAATTTTTTTTCGCACTTCCACCAGTTGTTTAATTCCTCTGTTTCAAATTATGAATATAAAAACGTCACCATTGCCAAATTTGCCAACTCGCCCACACTGCGAGCAATGCTAAGATTAACCAAAAAGTGGCTTTAGCGATCGACTGTTAATTTGTACGCTCAGCAGTTGGTTGCAAACAATGCTAAGACTAAATCAAATAATTTAACCAGTCTGACAAAAGTTCAACAGGATGTCGATCGAGCTTTGGATCAGGTAGCTCTGCCTTTTGGAGCAATAATGTTCAGATAAGAATAATCGGATTTCCTTTCACAAGTCTGGAACTCTCATAAATGCGTGAAATGAAATTCGTCTTAAAGCGCTAACGGAACCGTATTGCCTTTTGGATGGAGCGAACATAACAGCTTAGAACGTGATAGGCAGGGGAATTTATTGCGATCGGCTTTGATTGCAAAATTGTTTGGTTGGATATTGAGCGACGTAGCTATTTCTATGGGGGCTGCTTTTTGGTTTGAGGCGCTCAACAATATTATTAATATTCGCAATGCAGGAAAAAAACCGCCATCTTCCACAGAATCTTGAGCGGTGCAGTTGGGAGGCAAATCAACTAACTTTCATACCCTTTTAGATTTTAAATTTTAGATTTTAGAATTCCGAATGACTAATGGCTATTGAGGTTTGAAGCACCGGCCTAGATTTGGATTCTTTTTTGAAAGTGGTAGCACCACTAGGATATCGGATAGATCGGTAATTGCGCGTTTGCCAAAAGTAAGGGAAAACACGCATATAATAAATTCCGTGCGATTGCGGATGACAGTGCTGCATAAATAGGGCAAACTGATAGATAGGTTAAATAAGAATGAGCGAAATAAACACGATTGCTAGCAATTTTAGAAGCTCTGAATCCAATGCTGTATCTACCACTAAACTCACTTTTGGAGGACGCAATAGGTTGACTTCTTTAAGGGAAACGACTCGCGCCTCGGAATACGCAAATTCCCTATACCAAAGCTTTGTCTTCAAAGACTCCTGCATCAAGGAATGTGAATATTTTGTTTCCATAAATTTGGCGGGGAATCTGACTGTATCGAGAAAATTACCTCGGCACTTCAAAAATATGCCTCTATTCTTACAATACTCCGGACAGTTTTTGGAACGAGACTACAAGCTTACGCGGGGCAAGGATCATAAATAAAGTCCAATTAAATGCAACGAGCGGGGTGGAGCTGACATTGATTTAATTATCCACAGTGGCTCAAAGTCCTACAGAATAAGCCATTGGGCTATATAAAAACTGTCCGGACTATTGTTCTTAGAGAGATTGATAAAGTTCGCCTAACTTCTGACTGTCGCTCGAACCAACTGCAATTAGGCTCTGTTATCCTCCGTTAAGATTAGCTCGAGCCATACAAAAGTCCATTGCCAAAATAGCATATTTATCACATACGCTTGATAAGATAACTCCGGGGTGTATCTACTAATAATGCCCTTAATGGAGTCTCCAATATGAGTTCTACATTCG